>NZ_SLTI01000059.1 GCF_004347735.1 Sulfuricurvum sp. IAE1
CTGAGCTGACATAAAAAAATCTCGTTCGGTATCCTTTTCGATGATATCGATAGTTTGCCCTGTATGTTTTGCGAGAATGTTGTTAAGCGTTTTTTTGGTATGTAACAATTCGCGTGCTTGAATTTCTACATCAGTAGCTTGACCCTGAGCACCACCCAAGGGTTGATGTATCATGATTCGAGCATGCGGTAGGGCATATCGTTTTCCCTTACAACCAGCGCTAAGCAGAAATGCTCCCATGCTCGATGCCTGACCGATACAGGTGGTTGATACATCGGGTTTAACAAACTGCATTGTATCATAAATAGCAAGCCCAGCAGTTACTAGGCCACCAGGGCTGTTGATATAAATTTTGATATCTTCAGCATCATTTTCCGCAGAAAGAAACAGGAGCTGAGCTACAATACTGTTTGAGAGATGGTCATCAATCATCTCGCCTCCAATAAAAACTATACGATCTTTTAAGAGACGAGAGTAAATATCATACTGCCGCTCTCCAAATGCTGTTTGCTCTACTACCCACGGTATCAGAGACATATTTTTTACCTCACTATTTCTTTTCAGTGAAACTTACTCTTTCTATCAACCAATTGAGAGCATTTCGTCTTCGTACAATCGAATCGCAATACTCTCTTACTTTTTTTCTGTCTAATGCTCCATCCTTATATTTACCCAAATATTGCTTAGTTTCTTCATCGACTTCATTTTCTTTTGGAGCAAGATGGGGATTTTGTCGTTGGATAGAGCGGATAATGAGATCAACATTAGCTCTACTAAGTGCTTTGGGCTTTAATTGCTCTTTTAATTCTTCGATGGTTTTGCCTGATTTAAGCAAAAACTCATCTAGGCTCAACTTCGAATCAGATAAATCTTGTTCAAATATGCTTAATGTTTGCTCCATGTAGTGTTCTTCGATGCTTGGAGGTAGATTTTCAATAGAATATGTTTTGAACCATTCTTCGAAAAAGGAACTCCACTTTAGTTCTTTTACATAGTCCTGATACATTTCTTCGGCTTTTTGAGATACTTCAGCTCTGTATTCTTCTAAGGTTTTTTTTATGCTCAAAGAATCTAAGAGAGATTGATCAAGCGTGGGAAGTATTTTTTCTTTGATTCCGGTCAGGCGAATTTTAATTGAGATTGGGTCTTGATCTTGGGGATTGAATGAAAAAGTTCGTTCTTCGCCAGCATGCATCTGCATAATATCTTTATCAATATCAGGAAGGATTTGGTTTTTTC
>NZ_SLTI01000060.1:300000-447105 GCF_004347735.1 Sulfuricurvum sp. IAE1
GGGGGAGCGACTCGTCCTGCGCCTGCTTGAGAACGCGGGTATTGAACTGCAGCCACGAAAGCTCGCGGTTGATATACAGGGATGGGTCTTTAAAATTGCTAGGCATGTTTTTACCGTTATAGTGTTAAGTTTACCAGGATTATAATACACTTATGGTTACAAACGAGGAACGTCTATGAGTTTATTTCAGATTTTAATGTTGGCGGCGACACTTTTTTTCGCATACCAGATCTATCGTCACGTGCACGAACTCGACTCCGCCGCCCCGTCGGGGGGGAACCGGTCCGAGCCGATCCCAACGCCCCCCTCGGCCTCCGCACTGGTCGATGAAGCCGACGCGGCATACGAAGCGGGGGAGGTCGAGAAGGCCAAGCGGTTGCTCGAAGAGGCCTACGCGCTGGAGGGAGGCAATGTCGAAACGATCAACAAACTCGCTTTCGTCACCGCCAAAAGCGGGGATGTCCACCGTGCCATCCGGCTCTATGAGCGGTCGCTCGAGATTGACGGAAGCGATGACCTGACCCATAACGCGATTGCCTCGCTCTACCGCGGCGAGGGGGTATACGAACGTTCCGAAGAGCACTATCGCAAAGCACTTTCGATCGATCCTGAGTACGCGCAGACCCACTACAACTACGCCAACCTCCTGGTGGACATGAACCGCACCGACGAGGCCCGTACCCATTACGAACGTGCGCTGGAACTTCGCCGCGATTTTCCGCAGGCCCGTGAGGCCCTGGCGGAGCTGGAGCGTCAGTCATGACCGACCATCAGCCGCGGCTCGCCGTTCTCATTGACGCTGACAACTCCCAGCCCTCGACGATCGAGGGGCTGCTCGATGAGATCGCCGCACTGGGAATCGCGAGCGTCAAACGGATCTACGGCGACTGGACCGACAGCCAGCTCAAAAGCTGGAAAAGCGCGTTGCTCGAATACGGGTTGCAGCCGATTCAGCAGTTTGCCTACACGAGCGGCAAAAACGCAACCGACAGCGCGATGATCATCGACGCCATGGATCTGCTCTACACGAAAAATTTCGACGGATTCTGCATCGTCTCCAGTGACAGCGATTTCACCCGTCTTGCCAGCCGCATCCGTGAATCGGGAGTCAAGGTTTACGGTTTCGGAGAACAGAAAACGCCCAAAGCGTTTATCGGGGTATGCGACAAGTTTATTTTCACCGAAAACCTTCGCCGTGCCCAAAACCACAAAGAATCTGCCACCCCGAAAATCAAGGCGGACGATAAAGCGCTCCTTTCACTGGTACGCAACGCGGTCGAAGATACTGCGGATGAAGCGGGATGGTCGAACCTCGGGAGCGTAGGGCAAAAGCTCATCAACAAATCGCCCGAGTTCGACCCCAGGACGTACGGGTACAAAAAACTGGTCGACCTGATCATCGGGCTTAAAATATTCGAGTTCAAAGCATCCGATCCGTTTTCCAAATCCCAAATCTACATCCGCGTCAAGCGGCCCGAAAGGAACCCCAAAAAATGACGGTACGCGATATTTACGCCAGCCTTGACGCGCTTTCCCCTTTCGTCATGCAAGAAGGGTGGGACAATTCGGGGCTTCTCGTCGGCGATTTTTCGCAGGAGGTGACGACGGTCGTCCTCTCCATCGACATCGACGAAGAGCTGCTCGAGACGGTTCCCGAAAATGCGCTGCTCATTACTCACCACCCCGTTATCTTCGGGGGGCTCAAACAGCTGCAGTTCAATCAGTACCCGGCCAAGATCCTCGCCCCGATGATCCGCAAAAACATCGCCAACATCGCTATGCACACCAACTTCGACCAGACTCATCTGAATGATTATGTCGCGACGCAGGTGCTGGGGTATCCCATTATCGCCAAAGAGGGCTTCGTCGCCTACCTGGGTGTCGACGAAGCGTACGACACGTTTGCACTCAAAGTCAAAACGGCGCTGGGGCTGCCGAACATCCGCGGTGTCCGGTGCCACGAGCGTATCACGACCTGCGCGCTGGTGACGGGATCGGGGGCATCGCTGATGCGCAACATCCAGGCCGATTGTTTCCTGACCGGCGACATCAAGTACCACGACGCGATGGAAGCTAAAACGCTGGGGCTTTCGATGCTCGACATCGGGCACTACGAGAGCGAGCGCTATTTTGGGGAGGTTTTGGCCCCCCATTTGGAAAAATTAGGATTGAGTGTTATAATTTCGCCATCGAAAAACCCCTTCACCTATCTGTAACCCATATTAGGTAATCGTGTAATTCCAAAAAGGAACCTTATGAACAAACACCTTGAACAGCTGATTGAATTGTCTCAGATCGATAAAGAGATCGATGCGTTTGAACCGCAAATCGAAGAAGCCAACCTTCAGTACGACGCGTTGACGGCGACGAAAAACGGCATTATCAACGAGATTTCGGCACTGAAACAAGAGATCAAAGACGAGCAGCTCAAAAAACAGAAAAACGAGCTTCACCTGGCCGAGCTCTCCGCCAAACTCGAAGAAAACGGCAAAAAAAGCGCGGAAGTCAAAACCGAGCGTGAAATGAAATCACTCCAGCTCGAAGAAGAGATCGCCAAAGAGCAGGTGGCGTTTGCCAACGAAGAGATCGAGCGCCTCGAAAAACTGATCGATCACAAGCAGGGCAAAATCGATGAACTCGAAGCCAAAGCGGTCGAGATCGAGGGGAACCTTGTCACCGTCAAAGCCGACGTCGATGTCAAGCTGGCCCAGATCGACGAAGAGCGCAAGGAAGTTTTCGCGCGCAAACAGACCCTTGTGTCGTCGATGAACCAAAAAGGGTTGTCGTTCTACCAGAAAATCCGCCGCTGGGCGAAAAACACGACGGCAGTTCCCGTACGCAACCAGGCGTGTATGGGATGTTTCATGGCGGTCAGCGACAAGATCTACGCCGACGTCATCAAAGGTGAAGAGATTACGACCTGCCCTCACTGCGGGCGTATCCTCTACCTCGAACCGACTTCTGACGCTCTCGGTGCGTAAGCTATTTTTTGATTTAGCCTATACCCTGCTGGCAGCGTTCCTATACGCTGTCACCCTTCCGGTCCTGATCCTCTTTTCCTTCAAGAAAAAATATCGTCATTCGCTTCCGGCACGGTTTTTCGGCGTGAAAAATCCTCCGTTTGCCCCGCACGATATCTGGTTCCATGTCTGCTCGCTGGGGGAAGCTAAAGCGATTGCCCCACTAGTGGAACGGCTGGGGGAGAAGCGTCTGGCGATCAGCGTCATTACCCACACGGGGCATGAGGCGGCGTCGAAATACGCCGCGCAGGTACGTTACCTCCCCTTTGAACCGTGGCTTTGGTTTTGGATCGAGCGTCCCAAAACGCTCGTCGTGCTCGAGGCCGAATTCTGGTATCTGCTGTTTCGGCTTGCGAACAAACGGGGTGCAAGGGTGATCGCACTGAACGCGCGCATCAGCGAACGGAGCTTTCCGAAATACTACAAAATGCGCTGGTTCTATCGCCGTCTGCTGGCCGAGTGCGACCGTATTTTCTGCCAGAGTACCGAAGATATGGCCCGTTTCATCGCCCTTGGGGCACGTAACGTCGAAGTGGTCGGAAACATCAAACTGGCGCAGAAGATTGAATCGACACGTTCCTACCCCAAGCCCGATGGGACGCTTATCGTTGCGGGAAGCACCCATGAAGGGGAAGAGGAAGCGATTCTCGAGGCGTTCGCCGCATATCGCGAACACAATCCCGAAGCGAAGCTCCTGGTCGTGCCGCGTCATCCCGAACGGTTCGGCAAAGTGGCCGAATTGATCGTTCAGCGTTTGCCGCAGATGGTTCTGAGCCGCTGGAGCGAATCGCGCTCGGTCGGAGCGGACGTCACGCTCGTCGACGCGATGGGAGAACTGAACAACCTCTATGCCATCAGTGACGTGGCGATCCTGGGCGGAGCGTTCAAGCCCATTGGGGGGCACAACCCGCTCGAACCGGCTACGTTCGGGTGCAAGATCATCAGCGGGAAAGAGATTTTTCACCAGCGCGAATTGTTCAAATACGTCTCGCACGTCCAGTTCGTCGAAAGCGAAGAGATTGCATCGGCACTGGTCCGTGCCGAAAAGCTTCCCCCCTCGCAGGTAGAAGGGAGCGTCGATTTGGGACGGATCGTAGAGTTTTTAAAAACGGAGAAAATAACATGAAAGAAAAAGCGTATAAATTATTAGCCCAGCAAGAGGGGATCTCGAACTCCGAAGCCAAATCGCTCATCGACCGGGGACTGGTTTACGTCGGCAATTCGAAAGTGATGATCGCCCGCGGCGAGATCAGCCCCAAAACGGTTTTCATCGTCCAGAAAGTTGAAAAAATCCGGCCGATTTTCGAAGACGAGAATCTGATCGTCGTCGACAAACCGGCGTTCATGAACTCCGACGAGATCGAGCGGCAGTTCAAAGGGAGCCAGCTGCTCCACCGGCTCGACCGTGAGACGAGCGGGGTCCTCATGCTCGTCAAAAACGAGGAGTTTCGCCTTAAAGCGATCGGGGAGTTCAAGCGTGACCGCGTTTACAAAGAATACGTCGCATGGGTTGATGGAATCGTCAGCGAACCGTTTGTGGTCGACCAGCCGCTCTTCACCGAGAAAAAAGGGAACAAGGCTTATACGAAAGTTTCGAAAAAAGGGAAACCCGCAATCACCGAAGTGACCCCGCTGGAGGTTTCGGCCAAGAAAACGAAAGTACAGCTCGTGATTCACCACGGCCGGACCCACCAGATCCGCGCCCACATGAAATTTGCCCAGCATCCGATCATCGGGGACGAGAGCTACGGCGGACGTCCTTCAAAACGGGTAATGCTCCATGCCAAAAAAGTGACGCTCCTGGGGCAGACGTTCGAAGCCCCCGAGCCGACGATTTTCGCCCACTTCGGGAGTTGATGAGACTCTAAAGTCTAAATCAAGCAAAAATTAAGTATAATTCGGAACTTTTTACGCCTTATTGAGGTCATATTCAGGAGTTATTGGTGTTCGACACGCTGACAGAATCGTTTACATCGGCCATACGCAAGATCCGTTTTCACGACGATGAAAAGGCGCTTACCAAAGCCCTTGGCGAGCTGAAAAAAGCGCTTCTCAAAGCTGATGTCCACCATAAAGTCGTCAAAGAACTGATCGATGCGGTCGAACTCCAGACCAAACAAAGCGGCATCGGCAAGGACCAGTTCCTCGGTGCCCTGCGCACGTCGCTCCATGCCCTTCTCGAAGTACCTGGCAAAAGCGGTTTCGTCTACGCTCCCGTCGCTCCGACCGTCATTTTGATGACGGGTTTACAGGGATCGGGAAAAACGACGACGACAGGGAAACTGGCCAACTGGCTTAAAGTGCGCCAGAAGAAAAAAGTACTCGTCGTGGCGGCGGACCTGCAGCGTCTTGCGGCGGTCGAGCAGTTGCGGCAGGTGTGCGGCGCCATCGATGTCGAACTCTACGCCGACGACGCGACGAAAAATCCCGTCGAGGTGGTCAAAGGGGCGATGGAACACGCCCGCAGAGCCCTCGTGGACGTGGTGCTGATCGACACCGCCGGACGTCTTGCGATCGACGAGGCGCTGATGGGCGAACTGGCCGAGGTCAAAGCGGCGGCCAACCCGCATGAAATTTTCTACGTTGCCGACTCTCTGGCGGGGCAGGACGCCGTCCGTACCGCCGCGACGTTCAACGAAAAAATCGGTATCGACGGCGTCATCCTGACCAAATACGACGGCGATTCCAAAGGGGGCGTCGCCCTGGGGATCGCGTCGCAGATCCAGGTGCCCTTGCGCTTTATCGGTTCGGGCGAAAAGATGGAAGACCTCGAGATTTTCCTCCCTGACCGGATCGTCAACCGCCTGATGGGGCTGGGAGACATCGAAGGGCTGGCCGAAAAGACCGCTTCGGTGATCGACGAGAAAAAAGCGAAGCAGCTGACCAAAAAGATCAAAAAAGGGGAGTTCAATTTCAACGACTTCCTCGAGCAGATGGAGAGCCTCAAAAAAATGGGGAGCATGAAGTCGCTGATCGGGATGATCCCGGGAATGGGGAACATGGCTTCCGCGCTCAAGGATTTCGATCTCGAAAACTCCGGCGAGCTCAAAAAGATCAAGGCCCTTGTGTCGTCGATGACAATGAAAGAACGCGAAGACCCCGAACTCCTCAACAACAGCCGCAAAGCGCGTCTGGCCAAAGGGGCGGGGCTTTCGATCATCGAGGTCAACCGCATCCTCAAACAGTTCAAGAACGCGTCGAAAATGGCGAAAAAGTTCTCGGGCAAAGAGGGGATGAAGAATCTGCAGAGCATGATGGGGCAGATGAAGGGGATGCAGCTTCCGCGCTGACCCCGGATACGAACGTTAAGCGAAGGGTTTGTATAAACTCCTCGCTTAGCGTTCAAAGCGGTTTAGAGGTTTCTCTTTTGCTTTTGTGGGCAAAACACTCTTCTAAGCTACTTTTAGCGTGAAAAATCAACACCAAGGAAACACACACATGGCAACAGTCATTCGCTTGACCCGTATGGGACGCAAAAAACAACCTTTCTACCGCATCGCGGTAACAGACAGTCGTAAACGCCGCGACGGCGGATGGATCGAACTGATCGGATACTACAACCCGATGACCGATCCTATCACGACAAAAATCGACGAAGAGCGTCTGAACTACTGGCTGAGTGTCGGCGCTCAAATGTCAGACCGCGTTAAAAAAATCACCGGTAAATAATCATGGTAGCCGACTTCGTCGCGGGATTCGCAAAGCTGATCGCCGCCTATCCTGATGATATCAGAGTAGAGTCGTTTGAAGGCGACGAAGTGACCGAGATCGTCCTCTACGCCAACCAGGCGGATGTGGGCAAACTCATCGGCAAAGAAGGGAAGATGATCGGCGCGATCAAAACGGTCATCTCGGGCTGCAAGGCCAAAGACGGAAAAAGTTACCGCATCAATGTCGAACCGCTTTCGTAACACCCTCTCCTCCGATTGGCTGCACGTCGCCACCCTCGGCCGTACCGTCGGCCTCAAGGGCGACATGAAACTCAACCTCCACACCGATTTCCCCGAACAGTTCAGTGCGGGTTCCACGTTTACCCTTGAAAACGGTACCGTCGTCACGTTCGAGTCGTACAGTCCCGAACGTGAAATCGTACGTCTTAAGGGGTACACGACTCCCGAAGCGGCCAAGGCCCTCACGAACGCCAAGCTTTTCACGACCAAAGAAGCGACGCGTGAGCGGTGCGGGCTCGAGGAAGGGGAATTCTTCTGGTTCGACCTGATCGGTCTCTCCGTCGCGGAAGGGGAGATGAAGCTGGGCAGCGTACAAGAGATCGAACGGATCGGCGCGCAGGATTATCTCCTTGTCGCGACCGATCCGGCCCTCGTCGCACGGGGACTTCCCGCGACGTTTCTGATCCCCTACATCGATCATTACGTCATCGAATGCGACACGGAAACCAAAACGGTTCGCGTCCGGGGCGGACTGGACCTCCTGGAAGCTTCCTGATGCGTTTTACGTACGTTACGCTGTTTTCCAACCTGATCGAGGGGTATTTCCAGGATTCGATCCTCAAGCGGGCGATCGAAGCGGGTCACTTTGATGTGGGGTATCTAAACCCGAGGGATTTCAGCGCCTCCAAACATGCCAAGGTTGACGACACGGCCGCCGGCGGAGGTGCGGGGATGGTAATGGTTCCGCAGCCGTTGTTCGATGCGTTGCGGACGCTCCCTGCGGATGCCCACATCATATTCGCGGCACCCGTCGGAAAGCAGTTCACCCAAAACGATGCCAAGCGCCTTGCGACCAAACAACACGTCGTTTTCGTCAGCGGGCGCTACGAAGGGATCGACGAACGGGTGATCGAAACTTTCGCCGACGAAGTGTTCAGCATCGGTGATTATGTTCTCACGGGGGGCGAGCTTCCCTCGCTCGTGATGACCGACGCCATCGTCCGAAATCTCGAAGGGGTACTCGGCAACAGTGAATCGCTCGATTACGAAAGCTTCGAAACGCCACTTTTGGAAGCACCTACGTTTGGAAAACCCGCTGTTTATGAGAATATGGCTGTCCCATCAGAATATTTAAAGGGAAACCATAGTAAAATTCATGCACTAAAATCGTCTCTGTCTGAATGCAAAACAAAATTCTTCAGGCCGGAGCAGCTTCTAAAGCATAAAATAAGGACATCTTATGAAAAATAAGTACATCGCTAGCTTCGAGCAAGCGCAAATCGCCGGTAAAGAAATTCCTGACTTTCGCGCAGGTGATACCCTTCGTTTGGCCGTAACCATTACAGAAGGTGAAAAATCTCGCGTTCAAAACTACGAAGGTGTATGTATCGCTGTCCGCGGCGAAGGCGTCAGCAAAACCATCACCGTTCGTAAAATCGGTGCCAACGGTGTCGGTATCGAGCGTATTTTCCCAATCTACAGCGACAGCCTCGAGAAAATCGAAGTTCTTCGCCGTGGTCGCGTTCGCCGCGCGAAACTGTTCTACCTCCGCGACCTTGCCGGTAAAGCAGCGCGTATTAAAGAACTCCGCAAATAATTCCCCTGCCGCTTCGGCGGCTTTTTTTATCCCCTCCCAAAACTTTTCCTGATTGTATATCGACACGAAGCGAGTGTTGAAGATTATTCCCCTTTTAGCGCCCGTTCGATATCGCGTTTGATATCTTTTTGTTTGAGATCCTCGCGTTTGTCGTAGAGTTTTTTACCCTTCACGATAGCCACCTGCATTTTGGCGATGTTACGGTCGTTGAAATAGAGGCTCAGCGGAACCAGGGTAAACCCCTCTTTTTCGACCGCTTTGAACATTTTCTCAATCTGTTTTTTGTGCAGGAGAAGTTTTCGCGCACGGCGCTCCTCGTGACCGTAATGGCGGTGGGTCGTCTCAAGGTGGCCGATATGGACATTGAAGACGAAGGCTTCCCCTTTGACGATTTTCACGAAGCCGTCTTTGAGATTGACACGTCCGGCGCGGATCGCTTTGACTTCGCTTCCCATAAGTTCGAGGCCCGCTTCGAATTTTTCCTCGATGTGATAGTCGAAAAACGCTTTTTTGTTGGTGGCGATCGTTTCACCCATAATTACTCATCCTTGATTTTGAAAAAACTGCTTCCGCTGCCGGAGAAAAACCATCCCTCTTTTTCGGCAAGCTCGGGATAGCACCCCAGTGCTGCGGGATAGAGGTCGTTGGCTTCTTTGGGCACTAGGGATGCGAGAATGTCACGTGAGGGCATCGCCTCGAGGCGCGTGGCCTCCTCTTGGCTAATCGGGTCGTAGAGGTGTTCCCGATAGTAGCGATACACCGCAGGGGTGCTGATGCGAAGATCGGGGGTAGTCACCTCGAATGCCATTGCCGGTTCGTCGTAAGGCTCGACGATCTCGCCGATCCCTTTGACGTTGGCACTCTCATAGCCGTAGACGAAAAACGGAACATCGGCTCCGACGTTTGCCCCGATTTCTGCGAGCTCGTCTTTTGAGAGCCCCAGCTCGAAGGTGTCATTGCACATACGTAAAAACGTGGCCGCATCCGAACTTCCGCCGCCGAGACCCGCGAAAGAGGGGATCTGTTTGTCGACGCAAACGGCGTGGGTTTCGAAAAAAGCAGACAGGGTGTTGGAACGGGTGGCGCTTTGTAGGTGTTTATAGGCTTTATAGATGGTATTGGATCCGACATCGCAGTCAAAATCCCCCCGGATTTCGAATTCGGGCGTTGTTTTGGACTCGAACCACAAAAGATCGCAGAGCTCTTTGACAAGGACGAAGCGGGAGGTGAGGGTATGGTATTCCCCTCTCGTTCCGGTGATTTTGAGAAATACGTTGACTTTGGCGTAAGCGGGATAGCGGATCATAATTTGAGTTTATGCACCAGTTGCTGCAGCAGCGATTCGTCGCTGGCGGCGGTGGAAGCCTCTTTATTGGAGTGTTCGACCGCCTTGACCAGTTCGCTGCGGAGAATCCGGATGTTATGGGGCGCGTCGATGCCGAGTTTGACCACCCCTTTTTCGATCGAGACGACTTTGACGGTGATGGTATCGGCGATAATAACGGACTCATCGGCTTTGCGGGAAAGGATCAGCATGCTTCAACCTTGTTTAGAATGTAATGGACACCGTCGTCATCGATTTCAACGACCGATATCGTTTCGCCGTTGTCGATCCAGTAGGTGCCGTTCTCGGAACATTCAAAATCGTTCCGCGAGAGCTTCTGCCCCAGGACAATGGCAGTCGTATCGCCATTATAGCGGTTTTTCGGCAGGGAAAGGCAGGTTTTGACATCGAGAGGCTTTTCGTTTTCAAAGACGAACTGCCCTTCATTGAGGCGTTCGAGGGCACTGAGGGCGCCGTCGCAACCGAGGGCCCGGGCAACCAGAAACCCCAGCGAACGGATATAGGTCCCTTCCGAAACGGTTGCTTCGAACGTCACGAACGGATGGGCATAATGCACGAGGGTGATGTCGTGGATGGTCGAGGTGACCGGACGTAATTCGACCTCTTTGCCTTCACGGGCAAGTTCGTAAGCCCGCTTGCCGTCGACGTGTTTGGCGCTGTAGCTGGGCGGGGTATAGGTGAGTTCCCCGATCATGGATCGTAGAACGTCTCGAACCCGGGATTCGTCGAGAAGGGGCACTTCCCGGATCGTTTCGATCCCTTCGATGTCGAGCGTCGGGGAAGATGCCCCTAGCCACAACGTTGCCCGGTAGCGCTTGGGCGTTTTGTCGAGGAAGCGGAAAAGGCGCCCGTGATTTCCGAGCGCAACGATCAACACCCCTTTGGCGAAGGGGTCGAGCGTCCCCGAATAGCCCGCTTTTTTAACTTTGTAGCGGCGTTTGATCCTCCCCAGAAGCTGGTTGGAGCTTATCCCGGAGGGTTTGTAAGCGACGAAAAGGCGGTTCACGTCAGAGCTTCTCCACGAACGAAGCGAGGATTTCGCGCTTGTTGCCCCCGAAGTTGATGAGCAGTTTGAATTCCCGTCCCGATTTGGAGACCCCCTCGACCCGTCCGGCACCGAAAATCTTGTGGCGGACGAGGTCCCCTTTTTTGTAGGAGGTGTTTTTTTCGAGGATGAGGGACCCTTCGCACAGCCCCGCTTCGTTGATGAACCGGCTGCGCTGCAGCTCGGTACGGCGCCCTTTGTAAAAGCGGCTGTTGACGCTCGAGAGGGTCAGCGCGCTTTTGGCACGGGTGAGGGCGACATAACCGAGGCGCCGCTCCTCTTCAAGATCGCTGCCGTCTCCGATGAGGGGAAGGAACCCTTCTTCGAGGCCGATAACGAAGAGGTGCTCGAATTCCAGCCCTTTGGACGCGTGGATGCTCATGATGTAGATGCTCTCTCCCTCGACCTGGTCCTGTTCGCTTTGCAGCGTGATGTCGTTGAGAAATTCCGAAAGGGAAGCTTCGGGGTTTTGTTTGACGTAGTCACGGAACAGACCGTAGAACTCGTCGACGTTCGAAACTTTGTCGGCTTCGTCGGGGAGCCCTTTGAGGGTCTCTTTGATTTTGAAACGCTCTTCGAGCAGATCGATGAAACGGTAAATCGCTTCGTCGGCCACCCTGCGAAGTTCGGTGATTTCGGCCACGAAATCGCGCAGTTCCTGGGCGCTTTTTTTCCGAACGAGGGCTTCGAGCTGGTCGTCGGGCAGGGTGGCGATGAACTCGAACATCGATTTGCCCGCCTCCATGGCGGAGAGCTCGATTTTGTCGATTGTCGCTTTTCCCAGCCCCCGCTTGGGCTTGTTGATGATCCGTTTCAGCGAAAAGTTGTCGTGGACGTTCGTGACGACGCGCAGATAGCTGATGAGATCCTTGATTTCGGCGCGGTCGTAGAAACGGAGCCCGCCGACGAGCTTATACGCGATTCCGGCACGGTTGAGCCCCTCTTCGAGCGAACGGCTGAGCGCATTGATACGGTAGAGCACCGCGATCTCGCTGGGGCGTACTCCCCCCTCGATCAGTTTTTTGATCGCCTTGGCGATTTTTTGGGACTCTTCGCTCTCGTCCCCTGAAGTGATCGTTTGCACCTCTTCCCCGCCGCTTTTCGTCGCGATGAGGGTTTTACCCAGGCGGGAACGGTTGTGTTCGATAAGGGCGTTGGCAACGGTGAGGATCGGCTGGGTAGAACGGTAGTTGTGTTCGAGCTTGATGACCGTCGCGTTTTCGAAATCCTGGTCGAATTCAAGGATGTTGCGCACGTGGGCGCCGCGCCACCCGTAGATGCTCTGGTCGTCATCGCCGACGACGCAGAGGTTGTTATGGGTCGTACAGAGTTTCTGGAGAATCCGTAATTGGAGTTCGTTGGTATCCTGGTACTCGTCGATCATGATGTAGCGGTATTTCTCCGACGTCTGGCGGCACAGCTCGGGATGCTCGTCGAGCAGTTGATAGGTGAGACACAGCAGGTCGTCGAAATCGACGAGATTGTTCTCTAGGAGGTAGGCTTGGTACTCCTCGTAGATTTTGGCGATGTGCTTGTAATTGGTGAGTTCGGCCTGCGCATACGCTTCGGCGGGATCGATAAGGGAGTTTTTATAGCGGGATATCTCACTGGCGATCAGTGCGGTGGGGAGGTCGGCGTTGATCTTTTTGATGATTTTCTTTTTATCGTCGGTATCGATGACAACGAAGTTGTTGGCCCGCCCGAGCAAGTGGATGTGAAACTTCAAAAACAGCAGGCCGAATTTGTGGAACGTGCACAGCAGGGGAGGGTAGGAATTTTGGCTGATGAGGTTCATCGCCCGCTCCCGCATCTCTTTGGCCGCTTTGTTGGTAAAGGTGAGGGTCAGCGTGTTGGCCGCCGGGATGCCTACCGCATCGAGCAGGTAGGCCAGACGGGATGTAATCGTTTTGGTTTTGCCGCTTCCGGCGCCCGCCAGAATCAGCAGGGGACCGTCAATCTGCTCGACCGCTTGGCGTTGTGCCTCGTTGAGATCCGAGAAAATTTTCTCCATGCCCGGGGTTGCCCTTGTGTTTAAGTTATTTTAATTATAGCCCAAAATTCCTACTATTTGACTTTTGAATGAGAGGGGAAGGGGAAACGGGAGAACCCCCCTTGCAATAGTTATAATAATGGGTTATAATACTGCTATTCATTCAACTTATGGGAATTATTACATGTTAAAAGATTTTGCAAAACTCATGACTTTCCTGACCGTGGTACGGGAAAAAAGTTTTTCAAAAGCATCCGCAAAACTCGGAATTTCGCAGCCTGCGGTAACGCAGCAGATCAAGTTTATCGAAGACTACCTCGATACCCGTATCGTCGAGCGTAAAAAGAACGGGATCAAGCTCACCAAAGAGGGTGAAGACCTTTACCGGATCGCGATCAAACTCGAAAAAGCGATCCAGACCTCCGAAAAAGAGGTGCTCAAAATCATTAACAAAGAGTTTACGTTCGTGGTCGGTGCATCGTATGCGATCGGGAACTACGTACTCCCCTCTTACCTCGGGCAGCTTAAAGAGAAGATCAACAACGAAGTCCATATCCGCGTCGCGTTTTCGGACGAAATCATCGAGCAGCTTCTGGACAAAAAGATCGATATCGCCCTCATCGAATCTCCCGTTTTCCGCGATGGCCTGATCTACCGCGAATGGGAAGAGGATGAACTGGTTATTTTTTCAAACCAGCCGATTCCCAAACAGCTCCGCAAAGAAGACATGTACAAGTTCGACTGGATCTGCCGCGACGAAAATTCGCATACCCGCAAACTCACTTCGGAAGTATTCGAAGAGATCGGCGTCGAGTGTTCGAGTTTCAGCGTCATCGGCGTCGTCGCCAGTTCGACCGCGATCAAAGAGACGATCATGCGCTCGCCCAAAGAGACACCCCGTCCCGTGGTTTCAGTCATCTCCCGTCACGTAATCGCCGATGAGGTCGAAGCGGGAAAACTCTTCGAAGCGCGGATCAAAAATTACAAGATCAAGCGTAAATTCTATATTGCATACAGCAAGGAACGCAAGCACGACGCTTTCATCGACAACGTCGTAACCTATCTTCTGGGACTGAAACTCTAAAGTCCTCCACACTATCGGCCTGTTGCCCGCCGAGGCGGGAACGCCGCGCCGGCTTTTTATTTCTTCTTAATAAACTTCTGATTTTCGGGATTGGAGAGAAACACGCTCATCGAATTCTGGATCCCTTCGCTTTTCTCGATTTCGGGGAGAGGCTGCTGCTCGTAGGGAAGGGCGAGGTTCACGAACGCGGGAGTGTCGTCGATAATGACCTGGACGATGGAAAGCAAGGGGACGGTGACAAAACTGCCGACGTTTTCATGGCCGAACCCGGCTTCGAAAATGAGGGCGTCGTTATCGATCCGTGCGCTTTCAAACGTGTAGCCCGCCAAAAAGAAGAGCGTCATGGCGCGGAATTCGTCGCTGATATGTTTGGGAAGCGGCGGATCGAACGTGATGTGTTCGATTTTGCACAAGATCCCGAAATTCTGCTCGTTTTCGAAAAGATAAATGAGCATATCCCGTACATGGGTCTCCATGAGACGGGCGAACGATGGACTTTTGATAATGTCGAACAGCATGACTACGGACCTGTTTTTTAGGAAATTATACCATTTTCCACTTCAACGAACCCCATCATCACGTTCATAAGGGCCGTTTTGTCGGACTTGGCGATATCGTCCGGCCTCAAAGGGGCGGGAGTCACGAATCCCTCCTCGATAAGGCGTGCGCGGGTCGTCCCTTCCAGTAAAGGGGCCTCGGGGGTCAACCATCGTCCGCCGATGCGGAGCGCAACGTTGGCGATTGTGGTATCGGTGAGAAAGCCGTTGCGGACGATCAGCACGTCGTCGCATTCGCCCCGTTGCTCGAAGAGCTCGTTTAGTCGGCTGCGGTCGGCGTATTTGAGACGGTAATCCAGATCGTCGGCGCGGATGATTTTCAGGGATGATATGACGCGCGGCACATAAGGATGGTATTCGATCCGTATCGATTCGGCATCGTAAAGGACGCGGCAGCGATAAATCCCCTCCGCGGGAGGCGCGATCAACGCCTCGAGACGGTAGCGACATTCCGAGCCGAGCGCGCGGAGCGAACGTTCCATCCGTTGCTGGTGGTAGAGGAGATGAAGAGGGATGCCCTCTTCGCACCGCAGGGTTTCGAGCAGCACGTCAGGCTTCGAAAAGAGGGGTGGAGAGATAGCGTTCGGCGGTATCGCATAAGATCGTCACGATCGTTTTGCCCCGGTTTTCGGGGCGGGCGGCGACGAGCGATGCGGCATGGACGTTTGCCCCTGCCGAGATTCCGACCAAAAGACCTTCGTTTTTTGCCAGCGCTTTGGATGCGGCGATCGCGTCTTCATTGCTGACACGGATCACTTCGCCGTACAGAGAGGTGTTGAGTACTTCGGGGACGAAACCCGCTCCGATTCCCTGGATTTTATGGGGGCCGGGACGCCCTCCCGAAAGGACGGGGGAGTCTTGGGGCTCGACCGCGATGATCTGCACGTCCAGGAGTGCGTTGCGCAGCGCTTCACCCGTTCCCGTAAGGGTACCTCCGGTTCCGACCGCCGCGACGAAGATATCGATTTTTCCCTCCGTGTCGCGCAGGATTTCCTGTGCCGTCGTGACGCGGTGGATGGCGGGGTTGGCGGGGTTGGCGAACTGTTGCAGTATGATCGCGTTGCCCGTTTCGGCGACGAGGCGGTCGGCTTCGTCGATCGCCCCTTTCATCCCCTGAGCGGCCGGGGTGAGGACAAGATTGGCCCCGAGGGCGCGAAGCAGATTACGCCGTTCGACGCTCATCGATTCGGGCATGGTCAGGGTAAGCTTGAGTCCCAGCGCCGCGCAGATCGATGCGAGTGCGATCCCCGTATTGCCGCTGGTGGGTTCGATGATGAGGGTGTCGGCATTGATTTTACCCGCTTCCATGGCCGTTTTGATCATGTTGTAGCCGATACGGTCCTTGACCGAGCTGGTCGGGTTCATAAATTCGCATTTGCCCAGTATCGTCGCCCCATCGGGAGAGGAGAGGCTGTTTAACCGTACAAGCGGCGTATTGCCGATAAGTTCAGTGATGTTTGCGGCGATGTTCATGATCGTAAACCCCGTTTTTTTACCCATTATAATCATAATAACGGTGAAATCCAAAATATCCTTAGTAATTTGATTTGGATAGTTTGTATTTAAGAGGACGATGTTCTTGAAGGATGATCTTCGGCGGAGGAGCAGATGAAACGGTAACCGATTCCTAATTCGGTTTGAATGTATGCCGGCGTGGTCGTATCTTTTTCGATTTTTTTTCTCAGTGCGTTGACGTAAGTGCGGAGGTATTGCATTTCGTGCTGATAACCGACTCCCCATACTTCTTTGAGGATTTTCGTGTGGGAAAGTACCTCGTTGGGATGAAGCATAAAATATTTTAGAAGACTGAATTCGGTTCGGGTGAGTTTCAGTGCGACTCCCGCTTTCGCGACGGTGAATTGTTCGAGGTCGATGACCAGATCGCTGCAGGCAAGGGTATTCCCTGATTTATGCAGGCCTAAAAAACGGCGCTGTGTCGATCGTACCCGCGCGAGAAGCTCGGAAGTGGAAAACGGCTTGACGACGTAATCGTCCGCACCCGCATCGAGAGAAGCGATAATCTCTTTTTCATCGCTGCGTGCCGAGACGACGATAATGGGCACAAGCAAATGCTGACGAATCGCCGTGATGAGTTCTTTGCCGTCACCGTCGGGAAGACCGAGATCGAGCAAAATCAGATCCGGACTGCGGGTCTGGAGTTCGCGCAGTGCGGTATGCCGGTCGGCTGCAAGCAGGGTTTTGTAGCCGTTTTGGCGCAGCGATGCGGAAAGCAGACGGCTGATGGCGTCGTCGTCTTCTATGATGAGGACAAGGGGCATATGGTTCATGCGACCTCCGGTTCGAAAAACTCCGGGTGGCGAAGAACCGGGAGTGTGACTTCAAAAGCGATGCCCAGCGGGGTGTTGTATGCCCTGATGTTCCCCTGATGTGCCGCAGCGATGTCCTGGCATATCGAAAGGCCGATACCGCTTCCGGATATATCGGCGCTGTTGCCGGCGCGGTAAAATTTTTCAAAGAGGTTGTTGAGATCACGTTCCGCAATCGGAGGGCATTCGTTTGAGAAAACGATGCGCAATTCTTTGGCAGTCGCTTTGATGTCGATGCCGATGGGGCGATCCTCGTCGGAATATTTGAGTGCGTTGTCCAGAAGATTGACAAAAAGCCGTACTAAAAGCCCGGCATCCCCGTAAAAGAGGGGAAGGTCGGCATCAAAACGGCAGGAGAGGCGTTCGAACCATGCGTCTTTGCGGAACTCCCGCAGCGCAATCGCCACCAGGTCTTCCATGTCGCACCACTCTTTTTTGAGAGGGGAACGGGAATGTTGCAGCCGTGCGCTGTCAAGAAGGTTGCTGATCAGGCGATTCATCCGGCGGCTCGATTCGATGATCTGCGAAAGGGCTTTGTACCGGACCGCCGGATCGGTGGTATGGGTTTCGACGAGAAAAGTCGCATTTCCCATGATCGATGCCAAAGGGGTTTTCAGGTCGTGCGAAAGGGTATTGAGCAATATTTCCTTGATGCTGTTGAGATGGATTCTTCTGGCCTGCAGGGTGATGATGTAGCCGACGACGTAAAAGATCGCGAAACTCCAAAGATAGATGAGATCGTGAACGACGAAACTAAGCGTCGGAGGAATGTACAGGGCGAGCAGCGCGACCGAGAGGGTGGTCACGACCGCGGTGGCCCTCATGCTTCCCCGCAGTGCGATGACGATGACCGGCAGAAGATGGATCAGCACGATATTGACCATCTCCAGTTCCCGTTTGAATACTTGCGAGACAATCGTAATGAAAGCGAAAAGGGCGATCGCGAGAAGGTAATGCCGGTACGGGTAGAGAACGTTCATCTTCGGGTCACTTTCGTAATGGTAACGTCATTGTATATCCGATTGTTGAAAATGGAGTAAAACGGCAGCGTTTTTTGATGCCATTTTGATGCGCTTTGTCTTACCATTTCACGATCAAAATTTTTAAACGGGAGCATTCCGTGGAAACCAAAAAAATCAGCAAGATTCTGATCGCCAACCGCGGCGAAATCGCTTTGCGCATCATCCGTGCGTGTAAAGAACTGGGGATCAAGAGCGTCGTCGTCTTTTCCGAGTCCGATCTTAACGGCGTATGGGTCCGTAAAGCGGATGAGTGTTATCCGATCCTGGGGGATCCGGTTGCCGCCTATCTGGATTACGAGCGGATCATTTCGTTGGCCAAGAAAGCCGAGTGTGACGCCATCCACCCCGGTTACGGCTTTCTTTCCGAGAGTGCCGAATTCGCGCAGGCGTGTATCGACAACGGCATCATTTTTATCGGTCCGAAACCAGAGCACGTAGCTCTTTTTGGGGATAAGATGGCGTCAAAAGTCGCAATGCGCGAAGTAGGGGTTCCGATGCTTCCGGGTACGGACGAACCGATCGATAACATCGGCGACGCGGAAAAAATTGCCGCGGATATCGGATTTCCGGTCATCATCAAAGCGGCATTCGGGGGCGGCGGACGCGGTATGCGTATCGTTGAAAAAGCCTCCGATTTCAAAGAGATGTACGAATCGGCGACGAAAGAGGCTCAGCGCTTTTTCGGACGCGGAGAGGTGTTTATCGAGAAATATCTCAAAAACCCCCGCCACATTGAAATCCAGATCGTAGCCGACAAATACGGCAACGTGGTTCACCTCGGCGAACGGGACTGCTCCATCCAGCGTCGGCACCAAAAAGTGATCGAGATCGCCCCCTCTCCGCGTTTGAGCGAGAAAGTGCGCCGGGAACTTTATCGCGTTTCAACGAAAGCGATGTTCAAACTGGGGTACGAGAGTGTCGGAACCATCGAATATCTTGTCGACGCCGAAGACAATTTCTATTTCATCGAAATGAACACCCGTGTTCAGGTTGAGCACCCCGTCACCGAAGCCATTTCAGGAATTGACCTGATCCAGCGGATGATCCAGATCGCCGAGGGCGATCCGCTCAAATTCCTGCAAGAGGAGATCAAATTCCGCGGGTACGCGATCGAATTCCGGATCAATGCCGAAAATCCGAAACTGAATTTCGTCCCTTCTCCGGGTCTCATCACAAACTACCTCTCCCCGGGGGGACCCGGAGTCCGTCTGGATTCGATGGCGTACACCAATTATCAAATTCCCTCGAATTACGATTCGATGATCGGAAAGCTGATCGTTTCGGGATTGACATGGGAAGATACGGTGCGCAAGGCGCAACGGGCACTGGACGAATTCCTGATTGAAGGGGTTCCGACGAATATTCCTCTCCACCGCCAGATCGTGCGGGATCAGGATTTCATCGACGGTAAGCTAGACACCGGCTATCTCGATACGAAATTGAACACTTTCAACCTCGAAGCGATCCACAATATGGACGATGAAGAGGCTAAAATGAAACAGATCCAGGGGATCATCAACGTCATCAAAGCCAACAATCTGAACGTCCGCCACTAAGAGACGGCCAAGGCCCGGAGGGCTTTGGCGATTTTTGTTCCTTTTTTCTTCAGTAAACTATTCCCGTTCCCCCGCCGTTGGCCGCATGAAAAACCACCGTACCGTTTTTCCGGGCGTAAAACCGTATCAGCAGTTTCTGGAGTGTCGGCTCGATGGAAGGTTTGAACCAGCCGTTATTGCTGATCCCGATCAGATAGCGGACTTCGGGGGTGTACAGTTCCGCCCGGGTCGCTTCGTAGCAGATCGCGTTGCGGAAACGGATCCCTTTGACGGTGAAATCGGTCGGTTTGTCCGCAGTCACGAAATCGCTTCCCCCGCCGAAAATTTCCCGGTTGACCCATTCGCGCAGGAAACCCGGAAGGGGGATGTATTCGCCGAAGGGGACGAGGACCGTTTTTTTGGCCACTGTGAGCGTTCCCCGGTCAAAAAAGTAGGCGACGTTGTAATTCAGGCCGTTTTCTTCGTGCAGGGTACCGGTCAATATGGCGATACGTTCGGAACGCTCCCGCAGCATTTTGACCAGCTCTTCTTGATGGTTGAGATACAGCGGAAAAGCCGATTCGGGGAGAACGACGAGGTCGTACCCTTGCGCGATCGCTTCGTCGATGGCGTCAAAGTTTTCCTGTACCGTCGTATAGAGGCGTTCATTCTGCCATTTGAAATCCTGGGAGATGTCGGTAGAGACGAGTTTGATTTTCAGCTCCGGCATGGGAGGGCGCGGATAGTTCCACTCAAGCGCGGGTAGGATCAGCAAAAAGGGCAGGGCTTTGCGGGCGTTTGTGAAATACCGGGTCGCGGCGAGGGCTGCAAGGACGAGGGCAAACTGCCACTTGTGTATGCCGACGTAACTCTCCACGAAAATCAGTTCGGGCTGCATCCAGTTGAAATCCATCGGCCAGACGAACGTGAGGGCAAAAAGGAGCGCTGAACGGACGAAGGGATTGGAACTCAGGCCCAGGATGCCGAAAAACAGAAGATAAACGATCCCGAACCCCAAAGCGACGAGTTCTCGCGCCCATCCAAGCCCGTAATACTGGAAACTAAACCCGATCCAGTAACACCATGCCAGTCCGATAAAAAAGCCTGCGGCGGGAAGGGAACGCCTCGGCGCGTGAAGCATGCCGTAGAGTGCGGCGAGAGCCGCAATGGTGTTGACGAGTCTGGACGTGTAGCCGAAGTGCTCGAAATAGATGAAGGCGCTGAACGACGCGGCGATGGCAAGCGGAAGGTACAAGAGTTCGATAAAGGCGGGGGATCGTAATTTCATGGGAGAATTATAGCGCTGTTAATGTCTTTTGAGTATAATGCGCTAATTTTCATTAATGAAGGAACCGCATGGAATTTCTCGTTCAAATCCTCCCGTTTGTATTTCTGATCGCTATTATGTATTTTGTGATCATTCGCCCCCAGAACCAGCAGGCCAAACGCCACAAAGAGATGGTCGAATCGCTTGAAAAAGGGGACAAAGTCGTTACCAGCGGCGGGTTGATCGTCGAAATCAAAAAAGTCGAAGAGAACTTTTTTGCCGTCAAATTCAACAATGAGACCGAAGGGCGCCTCGTCAAAGACGCGGTAGCCAGAAAGTACGAGGATGAAGCTTAATTACCGCGTCGTCATTCTCATCGTCGCCACCGTTTTCGGATTAATCTACTCCGTTCCCTCCTTCACCCAAAGCGAGGAAGGAAAAAAGATCACGTTGGGGCTTGACCTGCAAGGCGGTCTGCACATGCTTTTGGGGGTTAAAACCGATGAAGCGGTCAACTCCCAGCTCAAATCGATTGCGTCCGGGCTGAAACATTTCGGCGAACGAAACGACATCCTTCTCGACGGTATTGCCGTCTCGGAGGGGAAAGTCGTATTCGAGCTCCTCGATGCGGATGACGCGGCGGCCGTTAAAGAACATCTCAAAAGCGTAGACGGCGCGTCGGTCGGTGTATCCGGCGAGCGCTACGCGGTCACCCTCACCCCCGAATCGATTGAAAAACTGAAACAGCAGGCAGTCGACCAGGCAATCGAGACGATCCGCAACCGTCTGGACCAGTTCGGGCTTTCGGAACCTACCGTAGCGCGTCAGGGTGCCGATAAAATCCTCGTCGAGCTTCCGGGGATCAAAACACCCGAAGAGGAGCAGCGGGCGCGTGAGCTGATTTCGCGTGCCGCCAAACTCGAACTGATGGCGGTGGACGAAGACCGTGCCATGCGCGTCGGCGACATGAGCGACGCGGAAGCGGCGAGTTACGGCGATCAAATTCTCGAAGACGCGATCCAGCCGGGCGCCAAGCATCTCGTCAACGAAATCCCCATCCTGGATGGTTCAATGCTGACCGATGCGCAGGTCGGGTACGATCAGAACAACCGTCCCGTCATCAATTTTACGCTCAATTCCGAAGGGGCGCAGATTTTCGGAGACTTTACCGGTAAGAGTGTGGGCAAGCGCCTCGCGATCGTTTTGGACGGCAAAGTCTATTCGGCCCCGGTCATTAACGAACGCATCGGCGGCGGAAGCGGCCAGATCAGCGGGAACTACACGACCGCCGAAGCGAACGATCTGGCGATCGCATTGCGTTCGGGAGCACTACTGGCACCGATTTACATGATGGAAAAACGTTCCGTCGGACCGAGCCTCGGAGCCGACAGCATCCAGGCGAGCATGATCGCCCTGATGTCAGGGTTTGGTGCCGTCGTCATCTTCATGATGGTGTATTACGGCATTGCCGGCGTTATCGCCAACGTCGCGCTGGTGGTCAACATCCTGCTGATCGTTGCGGTCATGGCGATGTTCGGGGCTACGCTCACATTGCCGGGGATGGCCGGAATCGTTCTTACCGTGGGGATGGCGGTCGATTCGAACGTCATTATCAACGAACGGATACGGGAAGTCCTTGCCGAAGGTTCGTCGGTTAAACGGGCGATCGAAGTAGGATATCAAAATGCGATGCGTGCCATCACCGATTCGAATATCACGACGCTGATCGCCGCTATTGTCTTGTACGTATACGGGACCGGGGCGATCAAGGGGTTTGCGATTACCATCAGTATCGGTATTCTTGCCTCGATGCTGACGGCGATTCTGGGAACACACGGTATTTACCTGATGCTTCAGGACCGGATCACCAAATCCAATAATAACGCGTTGTGGTTCGGCGTGAAACGGAGAAAATAATGGAACTGTTTCGTTATACCAGACCGATAGGACTGATGGGCAAATCGAAATGGGCGATAGGACTTTCTATATTTCTAGTAGTCGCATCGATTTTTACGATCTTTACGAAAGGGCTCAATTTCGGGATCGATTTTGCCGGAGGAACGATTATCCAGGTGAAATACGACGGAGCGGCTCCGATTGACGCGATGCGCGAGAAACTCTCGGGCAACCCGATGTACGAAGGCGCTTCGATCAATGAATTCGGCTCTCCTGATGAGGTGGTGATCCGGCTTAAAAACACTTCCGAGAGTATGACCAAAGATATCGGGGACGTTACGCGAGAGGAACTTTCCGGGACCGGAAAGTTCCAAATTCGACGGGTGGATATCGTCGGAGCAAAGGTAGGAGGCGAGCTGCGTGAGAAAGGGATCATGGCACTTGCTTTGGCATTTGCCGGAATCCTGATCTACGTGGCAGTCCGTTTCGAATGGCGTTTTGCCGTCGCATCGGTATTGGCTTTGCTCCATGACCTTACGATCGCGGTCGGTGCGATTTCTCTGCTACAGCTGGAGGTCAATCTCGATGTCATCGCGGCATTGCTGACGATTTTGGGATATTCGATCAACGATACAATCATCGTTTTTGACCGTATTCGTGAAGAGATCACCGAGAATTCGGCGAAAACGCTCCATGAAATTATCGACGATTCGGTAACACGGACGCTGTCACGAACGACATTGACGTCTTTGACGGTATTGATGGTACTCGTCACCCTTTTCCTTTTTGGTGGAGAGATTATCAATACATTTACTACCACATTGCTCGTCGGTGTCGTAGTGGGTACCTACAGCTCGATTTTCGTAGCTTCTCCGCTGCTGGGTATTTTGGGTTTCGATGTCAAGCGTTATCGGGCCAAGCTATCCGAAAAAGCGGCCCGGGAAGCGGAAAAAGAGAAAATGCGCGCGCAATTCGAGCAGGGCGTAGTCTAACTAAGGAGTGAACGATGGATTGGGGCAAAGTAGTATACGTTTTTTTTACGCTGATGAGTTTGACGTCGACGGCGGCGTTTTTGTACGATCATACGTCGATGATGCTGTTCGTGGCGGCGAGTCTGAACATCATTTCGACGATTCTCAAGCTCGGCGTCCGTAACCTGCTGGCGGCCGAACTGCTGGCGGGATCGCTCGTTGCCGATTTGCACCTGATCCCGGCGTTCATTTACATGGAGGTTGTCGGCAGCGTCCAGTGGGCCGTAGCCCTGGCAATCGGCGCGCTGATCGCCAATCTTTTTTCGATCATCATGGTCTTTATCGAGAGTGCCAAATCCAAAGAGAATTACGAATAACAGGAGCCTTTTTTGAATTATTCCCCCGCAGAGATTGAAGCCAAATGGCAGCGCGTCTGGAGCGAAACCAAAGCGTACGAACCTGCCAACGATTTTTCCAAGCCTAAAAAATACGTCCTCAGCATGTTCCCCTACCCTTCGGGGCGGATCCACATGGGACACGTGCGCAACTATACCATCGGCGACGCGTTTGCCCGTTACTACCGTCAGCAGGGATTCAATGTTCTTCACCCGATCGGTTGGGACAGTTTCGGGATGCCGGCCGAAAACGCCGCGATCAAACACGGCGTCCACCCCAAAAAATGGACGTACGAGAATATCGCGACGATGCGCGGAGAGCTCGCCGGACTTGGTCTGTCGTTCTCGGAAGAGCGCGAATTCGCCACTTCCAACCCCGAGTATACGGCGTTCGAACAGGCGTTTATCATCGATATGTTCGAAAAAGGGCTGCTTTACCGTAAACAGGGATTTTTGAACTGGTGTCCGCACGATCAGACCGTTCTGGCGAACGAGCAGGTGGTTGAGGGGGGATGCTGGCGCTGCGGCACTCCGATCGAGCAAAAAGAGATGTACCAGTATTATCTCAAAATCAGCGATTACGCCGAAGAGCTTCTCGAATCGCTCAAATCCCTCGAGGGGAAATGGCCCAAGCAGGTACTCACGATGCAGGAGAACTGGATCGGCAAATCGTACGGGCTGGAGTTTCGTTTCAAACTCGATGAAGCGAGCGAAGCGAAGCTGGGAGCGGTATATGAGGGATTCGATGTCTTTACGACCCGTCCGGACACAATCTACGGCGTCAGCTACGCCGCGCTGGCTCCCGAACACGAAATCGTCCGGCATATGCTCTCGTTCGGATTGCTCGATGAAGCGAACGCCGAAGCTATCCGTGCCATGCAGCGGGTCGGCGCGCGCGAACGCGCCACACAGCCCAAAGCGGGAGTGGCGCTCGGAATCGACGTCATCCATCCGCTGACGGGGGCAAAAGTTCCCGTATGGGTAGCCAACTTCGTCCTCACCGATTACGGCTCTGGGGCGGTAATGGCGGTTCCCGCGCACGATGAACGTGACTATGAGTTTGCAAGTAAATACAACCTTCCGGTTAATCCGGTCATTTTCCCGGCCGAGGGCGAACTGCCGAGCGGCTGTGCCTATACCGAAGCGGGGATCCTGCGCGAGAGCGGAGAGTTCAGCGGGCTGGATAACACGGCGGCCAAAGCGGCCATCATGGATTATTTCGAGGCGAACAAGCTGGGCAAAAAAGTGGTCAATTTCCGTCTCAAAGACTGGGGGATCAGCCGTCAGCGTTATTGGGGGGCGCCGATCCCGCTGATTCATTGTGAGAGCTGCGGCATCGTGCCGGAGAAAAAAGAGAATCTACCCGTCTCGCTTCCCGAAGACGTGGAGATCACGGGTGAGGGGAACCCTCTCGATCACCATCTGAGCTGGAAACACTGTACCTGCCCCAAATGCGGCAAAGCGGCCATCCGTGAGACCGACACGATGGACACGTTTATCCAGTCGTCGTGGTATTTTCTGCGCTATACCGTCAAAAACGATTTTAAAGAGGCATTTGACCCCAAAGCGCTTGAGTACTGGATGAACGTCGACCACTACATCGGTGGGATCGAGCATGCGATTTTGCACCTCCTTTACGCCCGTTTCTTTACGAAAATGCTCCGCGATCTGGGGTATACGAAAAGTTCCGAACCGTTCGAGCATCTGCTGACGCAGGGGATGGTTCTCAAAGACGGCGCCAAGATGTCCAAATCCAAAGGCAACACCGTCGATCCGGGGGAACTCGTCGCCAAGTACGGCGCCGATACGGCACGGTTGTTTATCCTCTTCGCCGCCCCTCCAACGCAGGAACTCGAATGGAACGACAGTGCGGTAGAGGGGGCGTTCCGTTTTCTCAAACGTTTCGCCGACCGGAGCCAGAAGGTGACGCCGACCCAAACGATCCCCTTGATCGATCATTCGTCTCTTTGTAAAGAGGAGAAAGCGGCGCGTAAAAAAGTGTACGAAGCGCTCAAACGCGCCCAGGACGTCTACACCGAACGCCATACCTTCAACACCCTTATCGCCGGGGTAATGGAAGCGATGAACGCACTGAACGAGCAGAACCATCCGGGCGTCTGGAGTGAAGGTTACTGGATCCTCTCGGCGATTATGGAACCGATCGTTCCGCATCTGTGCTGGGAACTTTCCCAAAACCTGTTCGGGGGCAAAAATTTCGGTCCCCAAAAAGTGCTGGACGAGGTTTTTGAAGTCGATGCCGTTGCTTTGGGGGTTTCGGTCAACGGTAAAAACCGTGCCACGATCGAAGTGGGAGTCGGCGAGAGCAACGAAGCGATCCTTGCCGCAGCCAAAGCGGCAGTCGAAAAATGGATCGACGGCAAAGAGATCCTCAAAGAAATCGTCGTTCCCGGCAAGCTCGTAAATCTGGTTATCAAGGGATAAATGATGAAAAAAACGGTCGCATCGGTAGTGTTAAGCCTTTGGTTGGCCGGATGCGGCTACGCCCCGGCATCGCACTATGCCAAAAACGTCGTCGGGGAGAGCGTCAGTACCGAAGTGATCATATCGATGGAAGATCCTCAGAATACGGTCATCATCAAAGATGCCGTCGACAAAGCGGTCATCACCAAATTTCGAACCGCCCTGCGTCCGAAGCACAGCGCTAAAACCCATCTCACCATCTCCATCGGCGGCGTCGGGTTTTCGCCGTTGCAATACGACACGAACGGCTACGTCATCACCTACCGTGCGACGGTGACGATGAATATCTCGCGCGTGACGGAGGGGAAATCGGCTTCGTACGCAACGACCGGCGTGTACGACTTCGCCATCGAACCCAATGCGATCATCACCGACCAGGCCCGTTTCGAAGCGATTTCGCAAGGGGCTGAGAAAGCGATCGACGCGTTTATCGCCAAGCTTGCCGCCGAAGGGGCGAAACCGCCGAAAGAGGAAGAAAAATGACCATCCACCAAATCGTCCGTAACACGGTCGAGCGGCTGAAAAACGAGGGAAAAACCTGGACTCCCGACGTCTATGCCGAAGTTTTCTGTGCCGAAGCGAAAAAAGCGGGCGTAGCGGTTGAAGACTGCTCGGGAGTGGAGCGTTATACCGCTTTGCTGGATAAAAAGACGGCCGATGAGATCAAGCTTTACCGGGTCAAAACGACCGCCGAACTGATCCGTTTCCTGATTTCGAAAATGAGCCGCCTCAATCCCACCGAAGCTTCCGCACTCGTCGAGATGCTCAGTTCGCTGGCGAAACAGATGGCCAAAAGCGTCGAGATGCTGCATAACGCCGAAGCCGCTGCGCTCGCGCGAAAAACCGTCGCGGTTCTAGATGAGCGGGGCGGGGCGACCCAGATCGACCTTCTAAAACAGGCGTGGAGCAATTTTCTTTCGATCTACGACGACACGTACCTGATGAAGCTTGCCGAGTTCGGGCCTGTCGATACGTCAAACCTGCGGCGCACGATCGAGGGGCTTCGCTTTTCGCGGGCCAAGGGGGCGGGTGAAGCCGACTATACGAGCGTCGCGCAACTCGTCGTCGCTTCGTTGCTCCCTTCGATAGCTCCGAAAATGGACGATGCGACCCTTAGACTCTCCCAAAAACTCAAAAACTCGCCCGAGTTCCTTGCGAGCGCGGAGTGTGAAAAAGAGCTTAAAGCGGCCATCGCGATGCGGATCGCCCTGGACAAACGAAGCGTCGAGGAGATGGTCCATACGCTCGACCGGCTGTTGGGGAAACTCTCCGCGCAGCTGATCGAGCTGATTGAGCGGAGCGAAAACTCCACCGCCGAGATCCGCGACGTCAAACGCGACCTTGAAGCGCTCGAAGCGGACAAACCCGCCGATTTCAAAACGGCCCACAAACGGCTCTATACGATCGCTACGGCATTGGAAGAAAAAGTAGAAGTGCTGGGGAAAGACCTTAAAATCCACAACGACAAGGTCGAACGGATGGGGAAAAAAATTGCCGCGCTCGAAGCCGAACTGGCCGAAGCGCAGCAGGCGTCGCGCGAGGATTTTTTGACCAAGCTGTTCAACAAACGGGCGGTCAGCGAATTTTTGAGCCTCAAAGAGGCCGAGTACGAACGCCACGGGCGCAGTTACAGCATCGCCATGCTCGACCTGGACCATTTCAAGCAGATCAACGACACATACGGCCATGAAGCGGGGGATGCGGTGCTCATCGCATTTGCCAAAATCCTCAAAGAAGAGGCGCGCGGGACCGATACCGTCGGCCGTTACGGGGGCGAGGAATTTATCGCGATTCTCGATACCGACCTCGAAGGGGCGAAAATTTTCGGTGAAAAGATCCGCGCCCACGTCGAGCAGGCCCATTTCATGTACCAGAACCACCGGATCGAGGTGAGTGTAAGCATCGGCGTGGCCGAACGGAGCGAATTTGAGAGCGAAAAAGCGCTCTTTAAAGGGGCCGACGCACGGCTGTACGATGCCAAGCACAAAGGGCGAAACCGCGTCGAGCCCGCATGAATCTAGACGAATTTCTCTCCGCCAAACCCCTTTTTTACGACGTCATCGATTACGGACGTTTTCCGCGCGCGTACGCCATGATCGCCGATCGCCTTCCCGCCCCGGCGATCGTCCATATCGTGGGGACGAACGGGAAGGGGAGTACGGGGCGCTTTCTTGCCGAAGCGCTGCACCGCAGCGGCAAGCGGACGGGGCACTATACGTCGCCCCACATTCTCCGTTTCAACGAGCGTATCTGGATCGACGGAGAAGATATTTCCGATGCGGACCTCGAGGAGGCTCACCGACGCCTTTTGGCCCTTCTGCCTTCCGAGGTTGCCGAGTCTCTGAGCTATTTCGAGTACACGACGCTCCTTGCGATGATCGCGTTCGAGGAGTGTGATTACGTCGTTCTTGAAGCGGGGCTCGGGGGAGAACACGACGCGACGAACGCGTTTGAGAAAGTATTGAGCGTTTTCACTCCGATCGATCTGGATCACGCCGCGTTTTTGGGAACGACGGTCGAGGAGGTGGCGCAGACCAAGCTGCGCAGCATGACCCGCCTCGCCCTGCTGGGATCGCAAAAACATCCCGAAGTCGAGACGATCGCGCGAAAGATCGCGGATGCGAAAGGGACACGGCTGCATACCCTGCACGAACGGATTACCCCCGCCATACGTGAGTGGGCATTGCAATTGGGCATAAAAAACGGTCTCAGCATCTATTTGCGCGATAATCTGGAACTGGCGATGTGCGCGTTCGAGCTGCTGGGATTCGAAGCGCGCGCAGAGCTGTTCGACCAGGGCGCCCTATTCGGGCGTCTGAGCCGCATCGCCCCGAACGTTACTCTCGACGTCGGCCATAATCCGCTTGCGGCCCGCGAAATCGCACGGGTTTATGCGGGGAAAAAAGTGACACTCGTCTACAATACCTATCGCGACAAGGATTACCGAGAGATCCTCTTTATTCTCAGCCCGATTATCGAGCGGGTGGAGATCATTGATGTGAACGAACCCCGGATCGCCCTGCGAAGCGACCTGGAAGCGGCACTGGACGGACTGGCGATTCCCTACGCTTCCTTCGAGCGGATCGACGATGCGAAAGACTACCTGGTTTTCGGCTCCTTCAGCGTAGCCGAGACGTTTTTGAAAAGGATGAACCACTGATGTCACAGGCACGACTGTACGAGTATCTCAAAACCGATCCGAAAAAACTCCCCGACATCCTCCTGTGCGAAGATGCCAAAGAGGCTTCCGAACTGGCCGACGTCTGTGCGTATCTCGGGATCGAAACGGCGGTACTGCCCGATTTTCGGGCCGCTTTCATGGACGACCTGCGTCCTTTCGGGGAAGAGCTTTTCGCCCTGTTTTCGGCACTGCGCGCCTATTACGCCGCCCCCAAAAAACCGCTGGTGATTTCACCCCTCAAAACCCTCCTTTTTCCTGTCCCAAAAGCGGAACTGTTGCAGAGCTTCGAGATCGAGTTCGCCTCACGGCTGGATCTCTCTGCCCTCAAAGAGAAACTGCTTCACTGGGGATACACCTTCGTCGACATGGTCGAAATGGAAGGGGAAGTGTCGCACCGCGGCGATATCCTCGACCTCTACGTCCCCGGAAGTGAAAAGCCCTGCCGTATCAGCCTTTTTGACGACGAGGTCGAGGAGATCCGTTTCTTCGACGTCGAGACTCAGCGTACCGAGAAGGAAGAGGTCGCCCAGATTACCGTCACGAGTACTTTTTTCTCGCTGGACGCGGAGCAGTTCAGACGGATGACGCGGGAGGCGGAGAACGCGCAAAGCGACAGTTTCGTCAAAGACATCGCTTCGCTGGGGTACTGGGTCCTCGGGGATGCGGGATGGGACCTGTGCGAAGGGAAACGGGTGGTCCGGATCCGGGAGATGAAGAGCGTGCTCGACGAAGCCTACGGCCTCAACCAGCCTACCCTGCCGCGCACACGGTTCGAAGGGGAAATCATTCCCGAACCGAGCCGTTACGCTCCGCTCGTCGCCCCTTCGCTCGAAACGCTGCGCAGCGTTCATAAAGCCAAAAAATTCACCCTGATCGCTGCGAGCGATACCCAGCTCAAAGCGGCCGGTGTTTTCGACACCAAGGGGATTGAAGTGCGGACATCGGGTCTGGTGCTCAACCTGATCGGTCCGGACGAGGTGATCGTCTCGCTCAACCGCCACGAGAAGAAACGGCGCCGCCGCCGCACCTCGATCCTCCTTGACGACCTCAAAGTGGGCGACTACGTCGTCCACGAGGAGTACGGGGTCGGTATTTTCGAGGGGATCGAACAGGCCGAAATCCTCGGCGGTATCAAAGACCTCGTCGTCATCAAATACATGGGGGACGACAAGCTCCTGCTCCCCGTCGAGAACCTTGATGCCATCGACCGTTACATCGCCTCGGGGAGCCTCCCGGTACTGGACCGTCTGGGCAAGGGGAGCTTCGGCAAACTCAAAGAGACGGTCAAGGCGCGGCTGTTCGAAATCGCCTCGGAGATCGTGGGGGTTGCCGCCAGCCGTGCCCTCATTAAAGCCCCCCGCATTGAATGCGACGGAGGGGAGCTCAAACGTTTCCAGGCGCATGCGGGATTCGATTACACTCCCGACCAGAAAAGCGCCATCGACGCGATCGTCTCCGATCTGGCCTCGGGCAAGATCATGGATCGGCTCCTCAGCGGAGATGTCGGATTCGGAAAAACGGAAGTGGCGATGAATGCCGTCTTCGCCGCGGTGCGCGGAGGCTACCAGTCGCTTCTGGTCGTTCCCACGACGCTGCTCTCCTCGCAGCATTACCGCTCGCTCAAAGAGCGACTGGGGGAATTCGGAATACGGGTCGGTAAACTGGACCGTTTTGTGAGTACCAAGGAGAAAAACGCCATTCTGCGCGCGCTGGGAAGCGGTGAGATCGACTGCGTGGTGGGGACGCATGCCCTGCTGGGAGTGAGCTGCGCGAAACTGGGGCTCGTCATCATCGACGAAGAGCATAAATTCGGGGTGAAACAAAAAGAGAAGCTGAAATCACTCTACGAGAACGTCCACCTTCTCTCCATGAGCGCCACCCCGATCCCGCGCAGCCTTAACCAGGCACTCAGCTCCATCAAAACCCTCTCCGAACTCCTCACACCGCCCAGCGAGCGGCTCGGAGTACGGACGTTTGTGAAAAACTATGACGAGAAATTGATCAAAGAGGTAATTTTGAGGGAACTGCGCCGCGGCGGGCAGGTATTCTACGTCCACAACTCGATCGATTCGATGGTGATCAAGGCGGGAGAGCTCAAGGCGATCCTCCCTGAACTGCGGATCCTGATCCTCCACTCCAAAATCGGCGCGACCGAGACCGAGGAGGAGATCGCCAAATTCGCTGCCAAAGAGTACGACGTGCTGCTGGCGACGTCGATCATCGAATCGGGGATCCATATGCCCACCGTTAACACGATGATTATCGACGGGGCCGACCGCTTCGGGATGGCCGACCTGCATCAGCTGCGCGGCCGTGTCGGACGGGGACACATCGAGGGGTATGCCTATTTCATCGTCGATGACAAGGATAGCCTGAGCGAAGAGGCGAAAAAACGGCTCGTCGCCCTCGAATCCAACTCATTCCTGGGGAGCGGTTCGATGCTCGCCTACCACGATCTCGAGATCCGGGGCGGGGGAAATCTCGTCGGCGACGCCCAGAGCGGCCACATCAAGAATATCGGGTACGCCCTGTACTTGCGGATGCTGGAGGATGCGATCAAACTCCTCACCAACCAGACAACGGCGATCAAAGCCAAAGTCGACATCAAGCTTACCGTCAGCGCCTTCATCAGCGACGAGGTGGTGGGCGAAGACCGTCTCCGGCTCGAGCTTTACCGCCGCCTCAGCCATTGCGAGGAGATTGCGGAGGTGTACGACATCCTCGAAGAGGTCGAAGACCGTTTCGGCAAGGCCGATACCCCTACGCGGCAGTTTTTCGATATCATGGTCATCAAACTGCTGTGTATCGAGAAAAAGGTGAAAATGGTGAGCAACTACAACCAGAACATCACGGTCGAGTACCAAAACGGTTCCAAAGAGACGCTCCAGAGCCCGAGCAAGGACGATGACGACCTGATCGCCGCGGTCCTCAAATATCTCCGTACCGCGAAGCCGAAGGTGCTCTGATGAGTTTCTGTTCGTATTTCGACACCTACCAGTGCCGCTCGTGCAGCTGGATCGACTATTTTTATGCCGAACAGGTGAAACAAAAAGAGGCGCACCTGCACGAACTCCTCTCCCCGTATAATCCGGCACATTGGCTCAAATCGGTTCCCAGCCCTCTCAAAGCTTTCCGCAATAAGGCGAAGATGGTTGCGATCCCGACGTTGGAGGGGGTGGTTCTGGGCCTCGATGAAGAGACGAGCCTGATCGAGTGCCCCCTGTACGACGAATCGATGCAGAGGGTTTTGCACATCGTACAGGAGTGGCTGCGGGAACTGGGGATCAAAGGATACGACCTCAAAAAGAAAAAAGGGGAGCTCAAATACGTTCTCCTTACCCGCAGCACGCAGGGGGGGATGATGCTTCGCTTCGTCCTCCGCTCGCACGGTATTATCCCCCGTTTGCAGGGGGAACTTGAATCGCTCATGAAACGTGCCCCCGAACTCAAAGTGATCACCGCCAACATCCAGAGCGTCCACATGGCGATCCTGGAGGGGGAAGAGGAGATATTTCTGAGCGAAACGCAGCGGCTGGAGGAGCGTTTTAACGGTATTCTCCTCTTTATCCGCCCCAAAAGCTTTTTTCAGACCAACCCCGCCGTCGCCGAAAAGCTCTACCGCAGCGCCGCCGAATGGGCCGGTGAGGCAAATCCGGCCCGCATTTGGGACCTGTTCTGCGGCGTCGGAGGGTTCGCACTGCATTGTGCCGCCCCCGGACGGGAGATCACGGGGATCGAGATCGAACCCGAAGCGATCCTGTGCGCCCGCGATTCGGCCGAGCTGATGGGATTTGAAGGACTGCGCTTCGAGAGCCTGGATGCGGCGACCTTCAGCGCGACGGCGGGAGCGGCTGCGGATGTCGTGATCGTCAACCCTCCGCGCCGGGGACTGGGCGAACAGCTGTGCAAATGGCTGGAGCGTATCGCCCCCCAGAGGATTATCTATTCGAGCTGCAACGCCGCCAGCCTTGCAAAAGATCTGGAGCAGCTGGGAAGTTACCGCGTCATGCGGGCGCAGATGTTCGACATGTTCCCCCACACGCCCCATTACGAGACGCTGGTGGAATTGACGCGGATATAAAGCTCCCCGCTAAGGTCGAGATAGGTCAGATAGAGCCGCACGTCGAATTCGAGCTGGTGATAGTGCGGTTCGATGTGGCAGCAGAGTTTGTAAAAGGCTTTGTTGTGCTCTTTTTCTTTGAGATGGGCGAGTTCGTGGGCGACGATCATCCGTAAAAACGGCTCGGGCGCGTTCTTGAAGAGGGTGGCGATGCGGATCTCGTTTTTGGCTTTGAGCTTTCCCCCCTGTACGCGCGAAACGAACGTGTGGGTTCCCAACGCCGAGGCAAGATCGCGCATTTTCGCGTCGTAATGGACTTTGGAAATCGGCGCCGCGTTGCGCAGATGGATGTTTTTGAGCTCGGTGACGTAGGCGTAGAGCGCTTTGTCGGTCGTGTAGGGGTGAAGGTCGGGATATTTGCCCAAGAGGTGCTCACCCAGAGCGTTTTGGTCGATGAGGTCGCGCACCCGCGCACGGAGTTCTTCGGGGTAGTGGGCGAGATACTTTAGCGATTGCATGGGGGGATTATAGTATAGTTTTAAAATTTTGCATACAAAGGCTCGGTGATGGAACATCCAAAGATCGAAGAGCTGATCGCCCGGATCAAAACCCTCGAAGCCGAGCTGGAGAGTGAACTCCACCGCGAATACGAAGATTTCCGGTGCGAAATCACCAAAAAGCGCGAAGAGGTGCTCGCCAAATATCGCCGCGACCGCCAGAACCTGTTTGTGTACCTGGCGACGACGCCGATACTCCATCTGCTCAGCGCCCCGGTGATCTGGTCGGTCCTTTTGCCGGCGCTGATCCTCGATCTGTTCGTTACCCTCTACCAGAGGATCTGTTTTCCGATCTACCGGATCGAGAGGGTGCGCCGGAGCGATTACATCATCATCGACCGGCATCGCCTAGGGTATCTGAACCCGATCGAAAAACTCAACTGCCTGTATTGCAGCTATTTCAACGGTCTGATCGCCTACGTAGCCGAAATCGCTGGGCGAACCGAACAGTACTGGTGCCCGATACGCCATGCCGCGCGGCTGCGATCGATGCACTCGCGCTATCAGCGCTTTTTCGAATACGGCGACAGCGAAAGTTTCCGCGAGGGGAAAAAAGGGTTGCGTGAAGAATTAAAGGAGATCAAAGAGTGAAAATCGCGTTTATCGGAGACATCGTCGGCCGCCCCGGCCGCACCATGATCAAAGAACACCTTCCTCGCCTGCGCCGCGAATACGGGATAGACTTTGTCATCGCCAATTACGAGAATGCCTCCCACGGGTTCGGCGTCACCGTCAAAAACGCCCACGAGCTTCTGGATACGGGGATCGACTGCATGAGCGGCGGAAACCATACGTGGGACAAAAAAGAGGTCGAGCCGCTCCTGGCCTCCCTGCCGCTATTGCGCCCCCACAATTATCCCGAAGGGGTTCCGGGAAGCGGGTGCCGCGTTTTTGAGGTGGGGGGAAAAAGACTGGCCGTTTTGAACATCATGGGCCACTACGGGATGCCCTATGTCGACAACGCTTTCCGGTGTGCCCGCGATACGGTGGCGCAACTCAAAAATGACGGGGTAGAGCATATCTTCGTCGATTTCCATGCCGAGGCGACCAGCGAGAAGCGGGCGATGCTGATGCTTCTGCAAGGCGAGGTGAGCGGGATTATCGGCACCCACACCCATGTGGGGAGCGACGATCTGCAGATTTCACGCGGCACGGCCTACCTCACCGACATCGGCCTCACCGGATGCCGTGACAACGTTATCGGCATGGACGCGAAAGTTCCGGTCGAAAAATTCCTCCTCGGCGTTTCGGGACGGTTCGAAGTCCCCGAAAAATGCCGCAAGATTTTCCAGATCGCGATCATGACCCTCGAAGGGGGGAAATGCACCGATGCCTTCAAACTCAAAATCTTCGACGACGGCCGCGTGTTCCGCACCGACGCGTGGATCGAGGAATAGGCGGCGCCGCGGTGGAACTGAGCGACTCGTTTGAACTCTACGATACCCTTGAAAAGCTGAACCTCCTCGAGAATTCCCCGAGCATGTGGTGGCCCGCTTACGGGACGTTCGAGGTGGTCGTCGGCGCGATCCTCACCCAAAATACGAGCTGGAACCGCGTGGAGACGTCGCTCGAAAACCTGCGCGCCGCTTCGCTCCTTTCTCCCGAACCCCTCAGCAAAACTCCCCCGGAGAGTTTGATGGAGCTGATCCGCCCCAACGGGCTGTTCAAAGCCAAAGCCGCCAACCTGATCCGCCTCTCCCGAAACCTGCTGGATGATTTCGGAGATTTCGGGAACTTCGCGCAAAACGTCGATCGCGAATGGCTGCTCCGTCAAAAAGGGATCGGCCCCGAGACGGCGGACTCGATCCTCTGCTACGCTCTCAAGCGCCCCGTCATGGTCGTCGACAGCTACACGGCACGGCTTTTGCGATCCTACGGCTACGAGTTCGAGAGTTATGACGAGTTGCAGGAGTGGTGCGAAGCGGGGATCCGCGCCGCGATCGATGAGGAAAAGCTCCATGAAGCGTTTGTGCGGTTTCACGGGATGATAGTGGAATATGTGAAGGGGAATAGTAAGGGCAAAGCGGTGAATGTCGAGCGGATCAGCTCGACCATTTAACCTGCGGTTCGACGTGCCGCATCGCACAGTCGGTGAGATACGAATTAATCAGCGTTTGATACGGCAATCCCGTCTTTGCGGCGAGTTGTTTGAAATACTCGATGGTATCGACTTCGATATTGAGCGAAATCTGTTTTTTGGCCGCTTTGGCATAGGGATTTTTGACGGATTGTGAAAAATCGTATTCTTTTCTCATGGTAACAGCTCCTTGTATTGGCGTTCTTCGTTTTTGGTGGATCGACGGGCCGATATGATCCGAATCGTTCCATCAGTGTCTCTGTAACAATGCACTACCGTTAGTATTTTGAGCGTGTAACTCATACCCAACAGGATAAATCGTTCTTCATGCTCCGAATGATCGGGATCGGGAATCAAACGGGCAAAATCATCATCAAATACTGTTTTGGCTTCTTCAAACGATACACCGTGTTTGGTTAGATTTGACGACGCTTTTGCAGAGTCCCACTCAAATTTTAACGATTCCATATAGATACTATAATGATAATATCATGATTTGTCAAGATGATTTTACTTTGCTTTGAGTTTTTCTAGGTTTTTGTATGTGTTCATGAAACGGTTGAAGAGTATGGGAAGGGAAAACACGCTTTATTAAGTAACTAAAAAGGAGTGAAAAATTAAAATAAGTTGACGTATAAATACAGTTTTTAGCTTTTAATGAAAAAAGTAAAGAACTGTATCATCAATAATATCGACTACAAAAAAGGTGGAAAATGAAAAAAACAGTTTTTGTTGTGGGGACAGCTTTGGCTGGACTTATGATGAGTGGATGTGGTGGCATTGGTTATGTAAATAATGCGTTAGTAGAAAAACAAAAAAATGTTGAGTATTACCGTATTTTTGATATTAAAACAAAAGCCGACCGTGATGTCGTAGCGGAGGCAGCAAGTGTTGGTTTGGGAAAAAATGTAAACGATGCAAGCGAAGCCCGTCCTATCCCAGATTCTGCTACATTGCCGGATCATCCTGGCCGATTTAAATTGAGCAATCCATTTGAAGGATCACAATTGGGGGCTTTAATGAATGCAAGTGGTGCTTTAGGGGGCAAAATGGCTACATGTCAAGGATCATCATGGAATGCTCAGGCAGTAAGAGATATTCCAGGAAGTAGTAATTTACGCATAACAGCCTGCTTGTTTCCGTATAAAGAAGGATATCATCTCGATGTTTATGCAACGTTTGCAAAGCAAGAAGGCGGTTTGATGCAGGCAGTTCGTTCTGGTGTCAATGCAATGGTAGGAACGCCAGAAGAGTGGACGGAAAAAACGTTTTTGGATATTGTAAGAGAGATACGAAAACAAACTAATGCTGAAGTGACATTAGTTGAGGGTTATCCAAAAGTTCAAGGTACACCGTGGCTTGATTCAGGTGAGATGGTACAGGCAGCTAAATAAATTATTTTTGTTACAACTCTCCTGAGTTGTAACATACACGAAATTATTCCTTTTTTATCTAAATAAAGAAAACGACAAAGCATCAAAACACCTCTTTGACCCGTCCCACTTCTCCGCTCATTAGCCGCACTTTGATACCGTGGGGATGGGTGGGGGAGTTGGTGAGGATGTCGCGGACGATCCCCTCGGTGAGTTTCCCGGTTGGCTGATCTTGTTTGAGGACGATGGCGACCCGTTTGCCGCTTTGGATGTTTTTGCGCTCTTTGCCGTCCATGAGGTTATTCCCGCAGGTTGAGCCATGAGGGGGGATTGTCGAATTGCAGCCCGCTTTCGCGCCAGTCGGTTTTGTCGCCGTGGCGCGAGTGGAGCTTTCCGGCGATGAGGGTGTACTGCATTCCCGTGATGACGCTGGTGAGGCGTTTGCCTTTTTTGAGTGCGTCGAGTACGGCGTCTCTGCTTTCCATGTTGTCCCCTTGTGTCGGTTTGTTAAAGCTCCCCTTGGAACCTTAATAAAACGCAGGCGGCGCAGGCCGCCTGAGAGGCTTAGAGCGCCGTGACGTTTTCGGCTTGGGGACCTTTGTCACCCTGACCGACGGTGTAGGTCACTTTTTGACCTTCGTCGAGAGAAACACGGCCGTAGCCTGTGCGGTTTACCTGACGGAAGTGGACGAAGATGTCTTTATCGCCGTTGTCTTGTTGGATGAATCCAAAACCTTTTTCGCCGTTGAACCATTTGACGGTTCCGTTGAGCAGTTCTGCCATGTTGCAGCCTTTGTTGTGTAAATACACCCGGCGGATGCCGGGTGGTCGAAATAATAAAATGGAGCGGTCTACAGGCGGGTCGTACTGATAGAAGTCAATAAAAAGCAGCCAAAGATGAGACTCTAAATCATCTTTCAATACAGACAGTATAGCGGAATTTTTCTTTTTTACCCATTACAGCAGTGCGATCAGTTCGTCGAGCTTTCCGATGCGGTGGGTTGCGGCGCTGAAATCGTGGTTTTCGGTAAAGCGGTTGTGGACGACGACGCACTCGATCCCCGCCGCTACGGCGGCGCGCAGCCCCCGTTCGGAATCTTCCACGACGACCGTTTCGCTTTTTTCACCGCCCAGACGTTCCAGCCCCAGCAGATAGGGATCGGGGTAGGGTTTGGCACGGGGGTATTCGCCGCTGCACAGGACGAATTCCATGTAATCGACGAGGCCTCTGCGTGCGTGGATCAGCTCGAAATCGCATCGCAGGGCGGAGGTGACGATCCCCATCCGGTACTTCTGCGAGAGCTCTGCGAGTACCTCGCGCACCCCCGGAATCGCGATCTCTTCGGTGCGAAGGTAGTGCTGGTAAAGTTCGTTGCGTTCGGCGCGCCAGAGGTCGGTGACGCTCAGGGGGACTCCCTCTTCTTCGGCGATCAGAAAGGCGCTTTCGCCCGCAATCATGATGTCACGGTAACGCTGGGGGGTGAGGATAAACCCGTGTGAGGCGAGCACCTCGGCGCTGGCGGTGTAGTACCAGTGTTCGGTATCGACGAGGACGCCGTCGTTATCAAAAAGGATCTGCGTTTTCATGGCGGAATTGTAGCGTGAGCGGGCTGAAAGGGAGAAGGATGTCAACGGAGGGTGAACCGCAAAAACGTTATAATGGCGCTTTGATTTTCAACGATTTTAGGAGAATGTATGATTCGCTGGTTTATTACGGGACTGATTGCGGCGGCGGTATTCGGCGGCTGTACGGTCAAAGAGTTCAACGACGGCGTCAGCGACGGCGTGAGTGACGTCAAACGCGTTATCCGCGGTACGAACAACTAAGATTAGACTTTTGACTGGACGGTGATTTTTACCGCTTCGAAGAGCTCGGCCGCTTTCTGGATCATCGGCTCTTTGAGCAGGTCGCCGCCGTCGAATTCCTTCGTACTTGTCTCGTCGCACGACGCGACGCAGCTTCCCACTCCCACTTCGGCCTCTTCGATCATCGAGGCGTTTTCATCTATACCCGGATTCCCGTTCGCCGGGGATGCATTTTCGGGTGCCGTTTCGGGCTGTTCGGCGGACGGAGCTTTACTGCACGCTTCGGAACGGATCTGCGTTTCGATGCCGTAGATCTCGCGGACGAACTGGCGGATAATGCCGAAACTGTTTTTGAGAAGCTCTTTGTCGGCTCCCTCCGCGCAGCTTTCCCACGTGAGGACCCCGTCGCCGTACGCGACGTACGCGACGTTTTTCTCGAAGCACTCACCCAGCTCGAGGCTGCGGTCGCGGATTTTTTCGCACAGCAGTTCGAAGGGGCTTTTGGCGGGGACGACGGTCTCGACGCTGACGCTCGGCGCAGCTTCTTCGGGATCGGCTTGCCGGGGCGCGGCGGATACGGCGACGTGATGGTGAGGCGTGCGCGATTCGAGCGATTCGATCATCTCGTCGATCTCTTTGATCTTGAGCGCTTCGATCATCTTGAAGAGTACCAGGCTCACCACGAATCCGCCGTCGGCGTTGATCGCGAAGAGGGTTTTGGCATCGCTGAGGATACGGAAAAAGCGCTCGATCACGAGAGGGCTGAAGCGGTGGTCGCCTTCGTAGAGGCGCTCTTTGAGATAGGCGATGAGCTCGTCGACCACCATTTCGGCCTCGTAGGCTTCGAGCTCTTTGAGCATTTCGGTGAGGCGCGCTCGGTCTTTGGCAAACACGGCCTCAAAGAGCGATCCGATGTATTCGGGATCGAGCAGCCCCAGCATGTCGGCAACGGTCTTGACGTCGACGAACCCCTTGGAGTAGATGATCGCCTGATCGAGCAGGGTGAGGGTGTCGCGCAGACTCCCAGACCCGCTGCGGGCGAGGATGTCGAGCGCTTCGGCCTGGAACTCGATCCCCTCTTTGTTCAGGATATGGGTCAGGTGGTGGACAATGTTGGGATGGCTGATCCGTTTGAAGCGGAAATGCTGCGTACGGCTCAGAATCGTCGGGGGGAGTTTGAGCGGATCGGTGGTGGCGAGGATGAATTTGACGTAGGATGGGGGCTCTTCGAGGGTCTTGAGCAGTGCGTTGTGCGCCTCCTTGGTCAGCATGTGGACCTCGTCGATGATGAAAATCTTGACGTTGGCGCTGGCAGGACGGTATTTAGTATGTTCGATCAGGTCGCGGATATCGTCGATTTTACGGCTGGAAGCGGCATCCATCTCGATGATGTCGATGTGGCGCCCCTCGTTGGCCATGACGCAGTGGCTGCAGACGTCGCAGGGGGCGGAGGTGGGACCGTTCTCGCAGATCAGCGATTTGGCGAAAATCCGCGCCGTCGAGGTTTTACCCGATCCGCGCAGACCCGAAAAGAGGTAGGCATGGGAGAGTCGCCCCGAATCGAGGGCGAGAGAGAGGGTCTGGGAGATGCTCTCCTGACCGATCAGTTCCTCGAAACGTCTGGGACGGTATTTGAGTGCCAGTACTTCGGATGTGCTCATGCAACCTCTTTTTGTTTAATCGAGTGAGTTTAGCACGGTTACGCTAAAACTTTTGCCCAGGATCGTTTCGACCATCGCAGGCTCGATGGCTCCGGTCGCATAAAGTGCCAGAGAAGTTTCCCCCCCGTTCGCGTGTCCTCGCAGCTCCATCAGGTGCAGCAGGCGGTTTGTCACCCCCTCGGCGCTGTCGATAAAAACGATCGGGCGTCCCATGACCCGTTCGATCGCCTCTTTGACAAGGGGGTAGTGGGTGCACCCCAGAACGATCGTGTCGACGTCCGCCGCCCGCATCGGGGCGAGCCATCCCTCGAGCATCGCATGGGTTTTCGGGGTATCGGTTTCACCTGATTCGATCTGCTGCACGAGTCCAGGGCAGGGTTGCTCGAACACCCGTACGCGGTAATGCTGGCTCAGCATCCCGACGAGGGATTTGTATTTCTCCCCTCCCAGCGTTGCCGGGGTAGCCAGGACGCCGACGTTTTTGGTGAGCGAATGCGAAATGGCGGGTTTGAGCCCCGGCTCGGTTCCGACGATGATGAGATTTCCGTAGCGTTTGCGCAGCTCTTCGATGGCGGCGGAGGTCGCGGTGTTGCAGGCGACGACAAGGGCGTCGATACGGTGGTGGGAAATCAGGTATTCGGTGACGCGGATGGAGAAATCACGGATTTGATCGGGGGTTTTTTCCCCGTAGGGGGCATTGGCCGTATCGGCGACGTAGACGATCCGAACACCGTGGATGCGGCGGAGCATCGCGGCGACAATCGTCAGTCCCCCCAGTCCCGAATCAAAGACACCGATCGTCATCGTCGGTTATTTGCTATCGGCGTTCATGCTCTCGAGGAATTCGACATTCGACTTGGATTTGAGCATCGTATTGTAGAGGAAACGGAGCGCTTCGACTTCGTCTTCTTGTTTATGCAGCATCGAGCGAAGGACGAAAACCTTCTGGAGGATTTCGGGGCCGATGAGGAGCTCTTCTTTGCGGGTTCCCGATTTGAGGATGTCGATCGCCGGGAAGATACGGCGGTCGGAAATTTTGCGACTGAGGACGATTTCGGAGTTTCCGGTCCCTTTGAACTCCTCGAAAATAACCTCGTCCATCCGGCTTCCCGTTTCGACGAGGGCGGTGGCGATGATCGTGAGGCTTCCGCCGTTCTCGATGTTACGCGCCGCACCGAAGAAACGCTTTGGCTTGTGCAGGGCGTTGGCGTCGACCCCGCCCGAGAGGACTTTACCCGAGCTTGGGGTGACGGTGTTGTAGGCGCGTGCGAGACGGGTGATGGAGTCGAGCAGGATGACGACGTCTTTGCCCAGCTCGACGCGGCGTTTGGCCCGCTCGATTACCATCTCGGCGACTTTGACGTGGTTTTTAGCCGGTTCGTCGAAGGTTGAACTGTAGACTTCCCCTTTGACGGAGCGCTCCATGTCGGTTACCTCTTCGGGGCGTTCGTCGACGAGCAGAACCATGAGTTCGATTTCGGGGTGGTTGTTGGTGATCCCGTGGGCGATCTCTTTCATCAGCTCCGTTTTACCCGAACGGGGAGGAGCGACGATGAGCCCGCGCTGCCCTTTACCGATCGGGGCGAACAAATCCATCATACGGCCGGTCAGTTTGGTCGGCTGGTATTCGAGCTTGATCTGCTCGAGGGCGTAGAGCGGGGTGAGGTTTTCGAACAGGGGACGTTTTTTGGATTCTTCGGGGGGGAGGTAGTTGATCGCTTCGACTTTGAGCAGGGCGTAGTAGCGCTCCTGGTCTTTGGGAGCGCGTACCTGGCCCGTGACGATGTCCCCGTTACGCAGCGCGAAACGGCGGATCTGCGTGCTCGAGACGTAGGCGTCGTGGAGCGAGTCGCTGAAGCTCTGGTCCACCGCACGCAAAAATCCGTACCCGTCTTGCATGATTTCAAGGATTCCCGTAAAGAGGATGAACCCCCCCTGCTGAACCTGTGTTTTGAGGATCTCGAAGATCAGATCCTGACGTTTGAGTTCGTTGGGGTCTTCGATCCCCAGCGTGTTGGCGATTTCGAGGAGGTCTTCGAGTTTTTTCGTTCGAAGCGCTTCGATCGTGAACCCTTCGACGGGAATGTGCGTACGGTTTTTCGAGTTGTTTTTGGGGGTTTTCGCAGTGGTATCGCTCATGCGGTGAATGCCTTGGAAGAAGATGTGGTATGTGTAAGATACGGAGTTTTTGCTTGTGCAATTGTGCTGTGACATTATAATCTATCGCCCGAAGGGTTGTCAAGAAAGCGGGAATTATGGGATAATGCACCCTAAAAAAGGAGAAACACCATGATTCACCGAGAACTCGCTTCGGTTCCCTCGGCCGCGCAGAAGGCGGGACAGGGGGTCAGCATGCAGATGCTCCTCTCGCTGCAGGACGTTCCCAATTTCGCGATGCGTTGCTTTACGATTGAAGCGGGAGGACACATGCCGCACCACACCAATACGGTCGAACACGAACAGTTCGTCCTCTCAGGCCGTGCGAAAGTGCGCGTCGGCGACGAGAGCTTTGAGGCCAAAGCCGGAGACATCCTCTACATTCCCACCAACGTCGCCCACAGCTACGAGACGATCGGCGACGAAGCGTACCGGTTTTTGTGCCTTGTTCCCCAGGGGGAAGACTGCATCACCATGATGGGGTGTTAGAAGAGTTTTAGGTTGAGTTTGAGGGCGATCATCGTCCCCTGGGTGATGAAATCGAGGGTGAAGTAGTCGTGCCGGTAATAGAGCATCGGCATGAAGGCGATCCCGTCGTTGTCACGCCCCTCTTTACATTCGACCGATTTAAGACCGTCGAAACAGTACCCTTTCTGGTACCCCACCACCCCGTAAATGCCGAATCCCTTATACATCTCATAGCGGTATCCCGCGGCTACGATGTCGGTGTTTTTGTCCCGCGAATTGACGAAATGCAGATACGCCAGCGTGTAACGGCGGTCATAGACAAGTTCGGCGCCGTAGGCGTCGTGGTGGCCGTTGTAGGCATCGCCCGATTCGTCGGTGCCGAAATGGTGCGAGACCATCCCCACCGTCGCGTACCCTTCTATGGGGGCGGCGGGGAGGAGCGTCGCGAACAGAATCGATAGAATAAATGTTTTCATGACAAAATTGTATCTGAATCGGCGGGATGTGAACGGTTTTTGCTAGCAGTTTGAAAACCGCTCGACGGTAATGAAGTCGCAAAAGGGCTAATTTGTTCGATATTTTCAAGAAAAAACCGGAACCTTCCCCCGTACAGACCCCCGTGGCCGAGACCCTCAAAGAGTTTACGAATTCGCTGGGAATGGAGTTTCTCTATGTCGACGGCGGGGAATTTACGATGGGACGAAACCCCCAGTACGAAGAGGGGGGAGACGTCGAGTCGCCGCCCCACTCGGTCCGGGTAGGAGGATTTTGGGTCTCGAAATACCCCGTGACGCAGGAGCAGTATTTCAAGCTCACCCGTATCAACCCTTCGTATTTCAAAAACGACAAGGTCGAAGAGGAGAGTTCCCGTCGCCATCCGGTCGAGCAGGTGAGCTGGTTCGACGCCAAAGCCTACGTCGAGCTGCTCAACCGCTACGAAGGGAAAGCCCATTTTTACGCACTCCCCACCGAAGCGCAGTGGGAATACGTCGCCAAAGCGGGGGGGAATACCCGTTTTACGTTCGGCGATTCCGAAGCGATGCTCGACGAATACGCGGTGTACGAATACACGGCGAACCTCCGCACCGCGGTGATCGGTTCCAAACAGCCCAATCGCCTGGGAATTTACGATTTGATCGGAAACGTCTGGGAATGGTGCGAGGACGATTTTTTCGCCAACTACAACAATGCCCCCTCCGACGGACGAGCGCGGCTCGTCGGGGCCGAGGGAATCGAGGGGGAATCGTTCAAGGTACGCCGCGGCGGGAGCTTCAAGACGGGTTACCTGTGCCTGCGCAGCTCGTTCCGGGGCTATTCGCGTCCTGATTTCGTCTCCAACGACATCGGGTTCCGTCTCGTCATCAACGCCGATCCGTTCAGCTAAAATCCCCGCTTTCGTAGAGCCATCGGCCGTTTTCTTTGAGAAAACGGCTTTTTTCTTTCATCGTATACTCGCCCAGCCGTGCTTCGAACGTCACGAACGCTTCATTTTCGCCGTCGATAAATTCTATGATTTTCAGCCCCGTGAACACGGTGCTGCGGCAAAACTCTAAAATGCCTTGTTTCCACTCCCCGCTATCGGCCGTGTAATCGGGATTGTCCGGATGGGTTGTTTTCATAATATAACCCGCGAGTCCGAGTGCGTAGGCGCAATAGCGCGAGCGCATCAACAAAAGCGCGCTTGCGGGGAGGACCCCTTTATGATAGGGTTGGCAGCATTGTTTGTATTTTTTGCCGCTGTGGCAGGGGCAGGGGGCGTTGGGTGAAATTTTCATAACGGCATCTTACACCCTGCCATCTTTTTCGCCTCTTAGGGAGTGTGGGCTATAATGGCGTCATGATCTACGAAACAGCCATATTTATCAGCCTCAGTGCCGCCGCCGCTCTCGGATGGCAATACCTTAGAACCAAAGCCGATTTGAACATTCTGCATGCGCAGGCCGAACAGCTCCAGTCCATCGCCGCCCAGGAGCGTGCGCAGCGTATCGAATTCCAGACGAAAAGCGAACAGCTCCTGAACGAATACCGGATTTTGGAACGCGACTACGCGGTGCTGCATACCCGCAGCGAAGAGAACACCCGCAGTTTCGAAGAGAAAATCCGCCTCCTCGATGAAGCCAAGGCGCAGATGAAAGTGCAGTTCGAGCAACTGGCGGCGCAGATTTTCGAGCAGAAGGCCAAGACGTTCGACGAAGCGCACGCCAAAGGGCTGGACCTGCTCCTCAAACCGTTCCGTGAACAGATCGCCCAGTTTGCAGCCCAGAGCAAAGAGCAGTTTATTCACGACGCCAAGGAACGCCAGAGCCTCAAAGACGAGATCGTCCGCCTAAAATCGATGAGCGAGCGGCTCAGCGAGGATGCGATCAACCTCACCCAGGCCCTTAAAGGGGAGAACAAAACCCAGGGGAACTGGGGAGAGATCGTACTCGAGCGGATTTTGGAAGAATCGGGGTTGCGCGAGGGGCACGAATACGAGCTCCAAAGCACCCTCAGCGACGAAGAGGGGAAAAAATACCGCCCCGACGTCATCGTCCACCTGCCGCAGAACAAGGACATCATCATCGACTCGAAAGTCTCGCTGGTCGCGTATGACGCCTTTGTCCGGGCCGAAAACGACGAGGAACGTGCGCATGCCCTCAAGCAGCATCTGCTGTCGATCCACAGCCATATCAAAGGGCTGAGTTCCAAACGCTACGAGCAGCTAGAAGGGGTGCGGACTCTTGATTTCGTGTTGCTCTTCATGCCGATCGAGGGGGCGTTTCTCCTGGCGCTCGAAAACGACAACACGTTTTTCAAAACCGCCTATGAGCAGAACATCGTCGTCGTCTCCCCCTCCACCCTGCTCGTAACGCTTAGAACGATCGAGTACATCTGGCGGAGCGAATATCAAGAACGCAACGCACGCGAGATCGCCGCGTCTGCCGAGGCGCTCTACGAAAAGCTGGTGGCGTTTGTGGAAGATATGGAAAAAATCGGGGAACAGATCGGCCGGACGCAGAAAAGCTACGATGCGGCGATGAACAAACTCAGCACCGGCAAAGGGAACCTGATCCGCCGTGCCGAAGGGATGCGCAAACTCGGGCTAAAACCCAAAAAAGCACTTCCCGCCTCTTTGGCGGGCAACGAGGAAGAAGAACCTCTTTTATAAGTGGGGAATTTTCACTTTTGAATTGAGCAGCGCGCCGATGAGAAGCATCAGCGCGAGCACCCCCATCCAGCCGATGAAGCCCGAACCCAGCCATACGAGCCACAGCAGTATCGCCCCCAGCGGGGTCGGAACCCCCGTGAAATATTTGCTGACTTCTCCCGCATCGGTGTTGATGTTGAACTGGATCAGACGGCGAAGGCCGCTGATGACGTAGTAGATCGAAGCGATCGAGGCGAGAACGAGGGGAAAACCGCTAAGCTGCGCATAGACCCCTTCGAAGATGAAGAACGTCGGTACCAGCACGAAGCTCAGGAAATCGGCGAACGAATCGAGCTGGACGCCGAATTCGTTGGAGAGGGCGTATTTGCGGGCGATTTTTCCGTCGAAAATATCAAAGGCTCCCCCCATCCAGGCCAGAATGACCGCATACACGAATTGATGCTGGGTCACGAAATAGGTAGCGAGCAACCCACACGTGATGTTGGCCATCGTAAACAGGTTGGCCAGGTTGAAATGGGATTCCGAACGCCATAAAAAATGCATACTCACCTCGAAAGAACAGGGTTAAATGGATGTCGGCATTATAACCAAAGCGGGGCGCAACACTCTAATTGAAAAGAGTTATCATTATTAAGCATGATGTAAGCTGATAGCCATTATCATTCTTTTACAAATTAATAACGCATATCAATATCTTGATTGATTGTATCCTTGAAGAGTAATGGGAATAATAATGAAAAAGATCGTTGCAATGAGTATGGCGGCCGTAGCTGTTTTGAACGCGGCAAGCATGGATGAGGCGTTTGTCGCCGGAAAAGCCGAAGGGCAAATCCGTGCCGCGTACGTGAGCCAGGACAACGAAGCCGATCAGGATACGTACGGTACGGCCATCGGCGGTATTGTGAAATACGAAACGGCCGCATGGAACGACATTAAGCTGGGTATCGGGGCGTACGTATCGCAAAAGCTTCATTTCGCGACGGGTTCGTTCGATGAGGGGAAAGCCAACGCCGATCTGTTCGGCGAAAATACGAAATCGTACGCTTACGCAGGAGAGGCATACCTCGATTACAGCGCGAACGATTTCAACCTTCGTGTGGGACGTCAGCAGCTCGATACGCCGTTTGCCGATACCGACGATATCCGTATGCACCCCAACACGTTTGAAGCGGCTGTGGCAAGTTATCGCGGTATCGAAGGTACAACGCTCGTGGGAGGATACATGACCCGCTGGGCCGGATACGATTCGGGCAGTGATATTTCCAAATTCAAAAAACCGGCGGATGGAAGCAACGGCGTCGCGATTGTCGGATTTATGAATGAAAGCGTCGACAACCTGGCAGTTCAGGGATGGTATTACGGCGCGGACAAATTTGCCGACCTCTATTATGCCGATGCTGCTTATACCGTAGGGTTCGGCGAAGAGATGGGGCTTGAGCTGAATGCCCAGTATGCCGCGTTTAAAGAAGACACGCAAGCTGATGGGACCAAAAGCGGCGTGGACGGAAACGTTTACGGAATCGGCGCGGCGTTCATTGCGGGCCCGGTGACCGTCGGCGCGGCGTATAACCGCGGCAGTAACGGCGAGGGGAAAACTCCGCCCATCGGATTCGGCGGCGGGCCGTACGTGACGTCGATGGAAGAGTGGACGATTGAGGGGATGGAAGACGTTAAAGCCTATCAGTTCAGTGCCGAAGTCGATATGGGCGCGGCGGGTGTCGAAGGGCTCAGCCTGAGCGTTCTGTACGGAGTGTTCAAAAGCGATCCGGCCGCCGTAAAAGTCCGCGAAACCGACGTCATCGTTGCCTATGCGGTGAATGAACGGCTGGGAGTCGACGCAAGTTATGCGCGGATTCAGGATGGCAACGACAATGCGGGCGAGGGCGGAACGGATGGCGGTTACAGCCGTTTTTTGGTTCGTATGAGCTACAATTTCTAAAGGATAACATGTGAATGGGGAAACGATGACACTGCTGAGTGCATGCACCAAGGGGGGGACCGCAACGGTCGTCAAAGTCAACGCGACAGGGGCTCTGAAACAGCGCCTGCTGTCGTTTGGGCTGATGAAGGGGGCGGAAGTGAAGATGCTTGAATGCGCTCCCGCGAAAAGTACGTTCGAAATAAAAATAGGGAATGTCTCCCTCGCCCTGCGCCGCGAGGAAGCCGAACTGATCGAGGTGAGTGATGTCCGCTGATAAAATTACCATCGCCCTCGTCGGTCAGCCCAATGTCGGCAAAAGCATGCTCATCAACTCGATCGGGAACGCCCGGCTGCACGTCGGGAATTTCACCGGGGTGACGGTCGAGAAAACCGAAGTCGAGTTTGAATACGCGGGGTACAATTTCAACGTCGTCGATCTTCCCGGAACGTACGCGTTTACCGATTACTCGATCGAAGAGAGGGTAACGCACGACTATTTATGCAACGAACGTTACGACATGATCATCAACGTCCTCGATTCGACCAACATGGAGAAAAATCTCCAGTTGACTGCGGAACTGATGACCATGAACAAAAAGATGGTGATCGCGCTCAACATGAGCGACGAAGCCGACCGTGAAGGGATCGAGATCAATGCCGCGTATCTTTCGCAGCTGCTGGGGATCCCCTGCGTCCGTGTTTCCGCTGCGGCCAAAACGGGGCTCGAAGAGCTCATGGCCCGCGTCATCGAGGTGTATAACGCCCCGACGCAGGAAGCCAAACTGATTTTCAGCGAAGCGGTCGAAGAGGAGATCAAGGTGATCGCCGATTATCTCGACCGCCACCGTTTCAAGGCATCGATCAGTAATCGCAACATCGCGATCAACCTGCTGCAAAAAGAGAAAAAGACCTATCGCACCCTGCACGACAATCCGATCTGGACCGAATTGCAGCCGATGCTGATCGAAGCCGACCGCCATATTCTGCTGCACCACGATACCGACGACATGAAAGAGGCTTTGGCCGAGGAATATCTCTCGTTCAATCGCGGCGTGATCGCCGAAGCGGTCAAAGTCAAACCCAAAGCGCCGGAGAAAAAAACGACGACCGAAAAGATCGACAGCGTCCTGATCCATCCCGTTTTCGGGATACCCATTTTTCTGTTCTTCATGTGGGGGCTGTTTCAGCTGACGTTTGAGCTCGGAAGCATTCCGATGGACTGGATCGATGCGTTTTTCGTCTGGTTCGGCGAAGCGGTCGGCGGTACGATCGCCAACGAGGAGATCCGTTCGCTGGTCGTCGACGGGGTGATCGCGGGGGTCGGGGCCGTCGTCTTGTTTATCCCCAACATCGTGATCCTCTTTATCGGGATCGCGCTGCTCGAATCGACGGGGTACATGTCGCGCGTCGCTTTTTTGCTGGACGGTTTTTTCCACAAATTCGGTCTTCACGGCCAGTCGTTCATTCCGCTTGTGACGGGATTCGGATGCTCCATCCCCGCCTACATGTCGGCGCGGATTCTCAAAAACGACCGGGACCGCCTGTTGACGCTGTTCGTCATCGGTTTCATGAGCTGCGGGGCGCGCCTTCCCGTTTACGTCCTCTTTACGGGGGCTTTTTTCGGCCCCGAGATGGCCGGGAACGTTTTGTTCGGCATCTATATCCTCGGTGCCATCATCGGCCTCATCGCGGCGAAAGTGCTTAAAATGACGGCATTCAAAGGATCGGATGAGCCCTTTGTCATGGAGATGCCCAAATACCGGCTCCCCTCGGCGAAGCTGATCTGGCATACGGTTCTGACCAAGACGATGATGTATCTTAAAAAGGCGGGGACGTTCATCGCCGCGGCGTCGATGCTGGTATGGTTTTTGAGCACCTATCCCAAAGACGCTTCGCTCGAATCGCTTTATGCCGCGAAAATCGCGACCGCCGCATCGGCCCAGGAGGCTGCGATGCTCGAAAACAGGCTCTCCGAAGAGCAGCTTGAGCAGAGTTTCCTGGGGATGATCGGCCACGCGATCGAACCCGCATTCGCGCCGCTGGGATTTGACTGGAAAATGGCGGTAGCGCTTCAGACGGGTCTGGCGGCCAAAGAGGTGGTTGTTTCGACCCTGGGCGTGTTGTATTCGCTCGGTGCCGATACGAGCGAATCGGACAACTCGCTGATGAGTGCCATCAGCCAGCATATCCCGTTTGCTTCGGCGGTGGCGTTTGTCGTCGTCATCATGACCTATCTCCCCTGCCTTGCGGCATCGGTCGTTTTCACCCGCGAAGCGGGAGGGATCAAATATTTCGGCTATCTTTTCCTCTTTACGACGATCGTGGCCTATGCGCTGGCCTTTATCGCCTACCATGTCGCGCTGATGGCGGGTTAGTTTTTGATTAACCCTCGCTGCGCTACAATAGCGCCATGAGTAACGTAAAAATATTAATGATTGAAGACGATCTCGAACTTGCCGAGATCCTCACCGAATTTCTCGAACAGTTCGATTTCCAGGTGGTTACGGAGGACGATCCGTTCAAGGCGCTGAGCATTTTGAAGCTCGAAAAATTCGACGTCGTGATTTTGGACCTGACGCTGCCGGGGATGGACGGTCTGGAAGTGTGCGAAGCGATCCGCGAACGCCAGAACATCCCCATCATTATCTCCTCGGCCCGTTCTGATGTCACCGACAAAATCAACGCCCTCGAACTGGGGGCGGACGACTACCTCCCCAAACCTTACGACCCCAGAGAACTCGAAGCGCGCATCCATTCGGTACTCCGCCGCTACGACGCGAATGCGGCTCTGGCTACCGAGAATGCCTGCGATTTCAAGCTCAATGAAGAAGCGATGCAGATCAGCTATAAAAACCGCCCGCTCGATCTGACCAACGCCGAGTACGGCATCCTTTCGTACATGATCAAAAAACAGGGGATGGTCGTCTCGCGCGAAGACCTGATCCACAACGTGAGCGCCATCAATGAGGACTCGTCGAATAAAAGCATCGACGTCATGGTGGGGCGGATCCGCAACAAACTCGGGGACAAAAGCCTGATCGAATCGATCCGGGGGATCGGCTACAAGCTGCTCAAATAATGCTCAAAAACAACGCCGTTCTCGTAACCGTCGTCTTTGCGCTCACCGTGACCGTCGCGAGCGTGAGTTCGACGTTTTACCAGCTCTATCTTTCCAACCGCGCCAAGCACATCGACAATATTTTTACCAAACACTCCCTCATCAGCCAGATTTACCATACCTATCTCATCAAACAGATATCCCAGCCGATGTTCGAAGCCAACCTCGCGCTCTATTCGCTCGAAGAGGTTACTGATCCGCGCCAGTACGAGATCATCATCCGTCACGGCACGATCCTCAAAACCGACGGTACCCCCGACCCGACGCTGCAGGACGTCGCGCCGCTGGAACTGAGTTTTGAGACCGAAGCGGCGCAGCCGATCGTCATTTCGATGATCGAATACCGCGGGCACATCTATTTCTGGGTCGAGTCGGCCCGCCATACCCTGCTGCTCGAAGATCAAAGCGTTCAGGCCTACCAGCCTGTAACCCTTGTTTCGGCGTACGGGACGATCATGGCGATCCTGGCCGTCTCGTTCGGCCTCATTATTTACCGGCTCCGCCCCCTGCGCCGTCTTCGAAAACAGATCGCCCGCTTTGGGGAGGGGGATATGGGGGTCAGCTTCCGGATGCAGGGCAGCGACGAAATCGCCCTGATCGCCAATGAGCTCGAAAACACCCAGAACAAAATCCGCTCCCTCATTGATTCGCGGACGCTGTTTCTGCGCAACATCATGCACGAGCTCAAAACTCCCATCGCCAAGGGGCGGATCGCCGCGACGATGCTCTCGGACGAAAAACCGCGACAGCGCTTTCAGGGGATTTTCGAGCGGCTTGAGTCGCTGATCGGGGAATTCGCCCTGATCGAAGAGATCACCTCGGGGAATCAGCATCTTGAGAAAAAAGAATACCGTCTCATCGACGTCATCGACGGTGCGGTAGATGCGGCCATGGCCGATCCCGATACCGTTCAGACAACCCTTGACGCGTCGGTGAAAATCGATGCGGATTACCAGCTTTTCGTCACGGCGGTTAAAAACCTGATCGACAACGCGATCAAATATTCCCCCGACAAAACGGTCCGGATCACGATGGAGGGGGAGGAGATCGTCTTTTCCAACCGTGGGGAAGCATTGAAAAATCCCCTCTCCTATTACATCGAGCCGTTTACCAAAGACCATCCGACCAAAGACAGCTTCGGCCTTGGGCTCTACATCGTCGACGCGATCCTCAAAGAACACGATTGCGTTCTGGCGTATGAACGGCGGGGAGATCTCAACTGCTTCATCATCGTCCCGCTCAAACCGACCAAAAGGAAATAACCGACCGCATGAAAGAGATACTGATTACCAACGATGACGGATACGAATCGCCGGGGCTGCTGGCCCTCGTTGAAGCGCTGGAGGGGTTGGGACGCGTCACCGTCGTCGCACCGACGACCGAAAAAAGCGCCTGCGGACATTCGCTCACCCTGACGCGGCCGCTGAGTTTCATCAGCGTCGGCGACGATTTTTACAAACTTGACGACGGGACTCCCAGCGACTGCGTCTACCTGGCGTTTCACTCGATGTTCGAGGACCGCAAGCCCGATCTCGTGATCAGCGGGATTAACAAGGGTTCCAACATGGGGGAAGACATCACCTATTCGGGGACGTGTGCCGGGGCGATGGAAGCGGTGCTTCACGGAGTCCCATCGATTGCCGTATCGCAAGTGATGGATTTTACCCAGCCAATGGGGGATTTCGCACTGGCCAAACGGGCGGTGCGCCATCTCGCCCAAAAAGTGCTCGAAGGGGAATTCCCCCTCGGCGAGCGCGAATTTTTGAACGTCAACATCCCCTACGACACCGAAGAGCTCACTTTTGCCGTTACCTATGCGGGATACCGCTATTACGCCAACGACGCCCACCTTCACCGTAACCCGCGCGGGCTTGAGTATTACTGGCTGGGACTTCATCCGCTTGAGTTCAAAGCGCGACCCGAACGTCTGGAACACGGACTGTGTGATTTCGAGGCGATCGAGAAGGGGATGGTTTCGGTCAGCCCCATCAAGCTGGATATGACCTCCTACGATACCCTCCATAAACTGCGGGAGTGGTTGTGAGACACGTCCGCACAAAACTCGTTTTCGGCGAAGAGGCGTTCGGCAGGCTCCAAAACGCGCGTATTCTCCTTCTCGGCGTCGGCGGGGTCGGCAGCTTCTGCCTCGATTGCCTCTACCGCAGCGGAGTGCGCGACATCACGATCGTCGATTTCGACCGCTACGACCTCTCCAACCAGAACCGCCAGATGCACTCTGAGACGCACGAGGGGGAACTCAAAGTCGAAGCGCTCAAAACCCACTATCCCGAAGTGAGGGCGATTGCGGAGAAAATCACCCCCGAATGGGTCGAGGCATTCGACTTCGAGCCCTTTGACCTGGTTCTTGACGCGATCGACGACATGAAAGCCAAACTCGCCGTGATCGAAAAATGCCACCCGAAACTTATCAGCTCCGTCGGGTCGGCCAAACGGCTCGATCCGACAAAAATCGAGGTACGCTCGATTTGGAAAACCGAAGGGGACCCATTCGCCGCCAAGATCCGTGCCGAACTGCGCAAGCGGAAATTTCGGGGCGATTTTAGCTGCATCTGTTCCGCAGAACTCCCCCGGATCAAGGAAAAAGGGAGCTTTGTCGGCGTGACGGGGGCATTCGGACTGGCGATGTGTTCGCTCGCACTGCGGCGGATCGGTTTGTAACCTCTTTGTGACGCGGGCGGTTTATACTCCCGCTCATGGAACCTCTACACCCCCTTTACCAGCATTATCTCCGTGTCCTGGACGTCGCGTTTCAGCCGATCGTCGATATCCATACAGGCGTGACCTTCGGCGTAGAGGCGCTGCTGCGGGGGACGGACACCCTCGGCTTCGAGAGCATCGAGGCGTTTTTCGACCGTCTTTACGAAGAGAACGTCCTCTATACGTTCGACCTGGGGTTGCGGGAAAAAGTGATCGCCAAATTCTGTACGATCGAGGGATTCGAAAACCTCAAGCTTTTTTACAACATCGACAACCGGGTGCTCGAGATGACCGATTTTTCCAAAGGGAACACGTCGCAGATCCTGCGCCGCTACGGGCTTGATCAAAAGGCGATGGTGATCGAGCTCTCCGAGCACAACGAGATTGTCGATTTCGACCACTTTACCACCCTGATGGACCACTACGCCGACGAGGGATTCTGCATCGCGATCGACGATTTCGGCACCGGCTACTCCGGTTACAAGCTTTTGTACCACTCCAGCCCCAACATCATCAAAATCGACCGTTTTTTTCTCGGTTCCATCGACAAAGACCCCAAAAAAAAACTGCTGGCCCGCCACATGGTAAAACTGGCCACTTTGACCGGATGCAGCGTGATCGCCGAGGGGATCGAAAACGAGCGGGAGCTGCTCGTGTGCAAGGAGATCGGATGTCACAGGGTGCAGGGGTATTTTATCCAGCGGCCGACGCTGGAATGCTCCGCACTATCGGGTACCTATCCGCATGTCGGCGGTGATGTTCTGCCTGACAAACGGAGCCGCCGCGACCGTTCGATTCTTCTCAAACGGCTTGAATACCTCAAACCGATCGTGATCGGCGAGAGTATGGAATCGCTCCTTGATTTACTCAAGGCCCAGGAGGAGATGTTCCTTGTCCCCGTCGTCGACGTGGCGCATGTGCCGATGGGGATCATCCACGAACACCGTCTCAAATCGGTCATCTATTCCCCTTACGGGAGGTCGCTGATCCAGAACCGTTCATCGAATCTTTCGGTTCTTGAAACCTATATCGAACCCGTTCCGGTCATTGACGCCGCGACGCCTCTGGAGATGATCGTGGAACTCTTTTCCCAGTCCCAGAACGCCCCGGGAGTGCTCATCACCGAAGGATCGCGTTACATCGGTTATCTGAGCGCCCGGGACATGATCGACGTCATCCACGAGCGCAACCTGATGCGCGCCCGTGACGAGAACCCGCTGACCAGACTGCCGGGCAATTTCATGATCGACGGCTATATTTCGCGTATTTTCGAGACGGGCGAAGCGTGTGCGGTGTGTTATTTCGATTTTAACCATTTCAAGCCCTACAACGACCATTACGGGTTTCGTAACGGGGACAGGGTGATTTTGCTGTTTGCCGAGCTGATGCACAAGGTATTCTCCCCGGAATATTTCAAGGGGCACATCGGGGGGGACGATTTTTTCGCCGGGGTGACGCTCGGTGATGCCCGCACGTTCGAGAGCGTCTGCACCGAAGTCGAAGCGTTGATCGCACGGTTTACCGAAGAGGTGCGCAATTTTTACGACGCGCCCGACCGCGAGCGCGGATGCATCGTCGCCGAAGACCGTGACGGCAACCGGTGCGAATTCAAGCTGCTGGGGGTGAGCGCGGTCGTTGTCTATCTGGGGGAAGGCTCGTCCATTGTTTCTGCCGACCAGTTGCAAAAAAGTTTTGCGGTCGAGAAAAAAACCGCCAAAAAAGCGCCGAATAACCTGCGCATCATCAATAACTGACCCGGCTGCTGGTATAATAGGGGATTAACTTTTACCGGAGAATACCGTGGAGCAAAAAGAACCCATGACCAAATACGGGTTTCAGCGCCTTTCCGATGAGCTGAACACCCTCAAAACGATCGATCTGCCGGCCGTAAACGCCGAAATCGAGCGGGCCAAAGAATACGGCGATCTGAAAGAAAATTCCGAGTACCACGCCGCCCGTGAAAAACAGGCTTTCATCGGCAACCGCATCGCCGAACTCGGAGACGTCATTTCCCGCGCGCAGATCGTCGACCCGAGCGAGCTTGAACACGCCCGCGTCAGCTTCGGCTCGACCGTCGTGCTGTGTGACCTGGCGAGCGACGAAGAGGTGACCTACACGATCGTCGGGGGGTGCGAAAGCAACCCCGATATGGGGCTGATCTCGTTCAATTCGCCCCTGGCCAAGGCGCTCCTTGGGCGCGAAGAGGGGGATGAATTCAGTGCCCGCCTCCCCGGCGGCGAAAAAACGTTCGAAGTGGTCGAAGTGAAATATCAGGAGATCGTATTTGAGTGCCGTTAACGTAGGGATTATCGGCGTCAGCGGATACACGGGGGTCGAACTCGTTAAAATGGTGATCGCCCATCCGGTGTTCCAGCTCGTCTACTGTGCCAATACCGAAGGCGCGACGGCTTTGGACGAACTCCATCCCGCACTGGCGGGAGTATGCAATCTTCCCGTCGAAAAAGTCGATCTCGATCGCGCCGCGACCGCATGCGAGCTGGTATTCCTCGCGCTGCCGCACAAAACCGCGATGCAGACTGCCAAAGGGCTACTCGAACGCGGGGTCAAGGTGGTCGATCTCTCCGCCGACTATCGCCTCAGTGCCGAAAATTACGAAGCGTTTTACTGCGAACACGAAGACCGCGACAACCTTTCGCACGCCGTCTATTCGATTCCCGAACTGCACGGCAGGGCGGCCGAGGGATCGCGCCTTGTGGCCAACCCCGGCTGTCATGTCACGGCGACGCTCCTGGCGCTTGCCCCCTTTTTGCGCTACGTCGATCTCTCCGCCCCCGTTTTCGTCGATTCCAAAACCGGCGTCTCGGGTGCGGGAAAATCGCCCAGCGCGACGGTCCATTACGTGAGCGTCAACGACAACATCAACTGCTACAACATCATTAAGCACCGCCATTCGGCCGAAATCGAACAGCACGCCTCCGCCTTGTGCGGCGATGAGGTTAAAGTGACCTTCGTCCCTTCGCTGGTGCCCATGACGCGGGGGATGCTCGCCTGCGTCTATGCGACCCTCACGCAAGAGTGCGATCCGCTCGCGGTAATGCACGAGTATTACGCCGCCAGAGCGTTTGTGCGGGTCCGAAATGCCCCGCCGCATACGAAGATGACGGCGGGAACCAATTTCGCCGACGTCTACGCGACGCGTCACGGTAATGCCCTCGTCGCCATGTGCGCCATCGACAACCTGATGCGCGGCGCAAGCTCCCAGGCCCTCGTGAACGCCAACATCATGATGGGGCTCGACGAAACGCTGGGCATTCCCAAAATTGCGTATGTCCCCTGATACCCTCCGTGAGGGCGCGATCCTGATCGCGGATGCCCACTGCGCCCCGTGGCGTACCCCCTTTTACGACTTCCTGCAGGCCCTCGATTCGGGGGAGATAAAGGCCCCCCAGCTGATTTTGATGGGGGATGTGTTCGACCTCCTTTTCGGCCCCGTCGAAGCGACCTGCCGTCTCAATGCCGACGCGGTGGCTCTCCTGAACCGTGTTTCCGAAAAAATCGACGTCGTCTACCTCGAAGGGAACCACGATTTCGTTTTAGCGGGGGTGTTTCCGAAAGTACGGGTGTTTTCCCGTGCGCAGCAGCCCTGGGTCGCCCGGTTCGGCGAAAAAACCGTGGCGCTCTCCCACGGCGATACACGGATGGGGACCCTGTACGAGCTTTACACGGCCCTGATCCGCTCCCCCCTGATCCTCAAAACGCTTGCGCGGATCGACCGCCTGGGGAAAGGTTTCATTGTCCGAATGCTGGAAAAGGCGATGAAGCGGAAAAACCACTGCAAAAAGATCGAAGGGTTCGAAACCCTCGTCCGACGGCGTGTGGATAAAGGGCAATACCGTGGAATCGACATCGTGATCGAGGGGCATTTCCATCAGAACAGGGTTTTTTTGCTGGAAGGAATGAGCTATGTCAACCTCGCGGCATTTGCTTGTAACGAAAGATACTTTAGTGTACAATCCTCGCAAAATCAGCCGCTATTGCATGAAGCAGTTTTTCGCAAGGAGCCCCTATGATGGGACATGGAGATATCTTAAAAGTCGGCTCGAACGAGATGGAACTGGTCGACTTCCGTATATTCAAGCGTGAAGGCGATGAGATCTACGAAGGGATTTACGGGGTGAACGTCGCCAAAGTGCGCGAGATCATCCGTTTCCCGAAACTGACCGAGCTTCCGGGCGTTCCGCCGTTCGTAGAAGGGATTTTCGACCTTCGCGGCGTCGTGATCCCGGTCGTGAATCTCGCCAAGTGGATGGGGGTCGAATCGTCCGAAGAGATGGACAAGAACGCCCGCGTCATTATTGCCGAATTCAACAACATCCTGATCGGGTTCGTCGTTCACGAGGCCAAACGGATCCGCCGCATCAACTGGAAAGACATCGAGCCCGCTTCGTTCGTTTCCAACCAGGGAGGCCTAGACGGCTCAAAAGTAACGGGGGTCACCCGCATCGAAGACGATGCGGTACTCCTCATCCTCGACCTCGAAGGAGTCGTTCAGGAACTGGGGCTGTATCAGCCCTCCAGCGGGACGCTCGAAGAGGGGAAATACAACTTTTCGGGTTACGTGCTGCTTCTTGACGACAGCGGTACGGCACGGCGGATCATCAAGGACGCGCTGGAACAGATGGGATTCGACGTCATCGAAGCGACCGACGGGGAGCAGGGGCTTAAGATCCTCGAGGACCTGTACGACAAGCACGGGGAATCTCTCCCTTCGAAACTCCGCCTGATCGCTTCGGACATCGAGATGCCGCTGATGGACGGATTCCATTTCGCCGCCAAGGTAAAATCGGATAACCGTTTCAAAATGATCCCGATCGTGTTCAACTCCTCGATCAGCGACCATTTCAGCGAGATTCGCGGAAAAGAGGCCGGGGGGGAAGCCTACCTGGTCAAATTCGATTCCAATTTATTTTACGATGAAGTAGCCCGCGTCGTGCGTGCACATATTCAATAGGGGTGTATGGTATGGATGAATTTCAAGAGATATTGCAGGACTTTTTGGTCGAATCGTTCGAACTGATCGAACAGCTTGACCAGGACCTTGTGGAACTGGAGTCACGGCCCGACGACCTCGATCTGCTCAACCGTATTTTCCGGGTCGCCCATACGATCAAGGGGGCGAGTTCATTTCTGAATTTTGACGTTTTGACCCATTTGACCCATCACATGGAGAATATTCTCAACCTGGCGCGTCACGGGGATCTCGTTATCGATCCCGACGTTATGGACGTTATTCTCGAATCGATCGATTTGATGAAAGCCCTGTTGGTGCAGATCCGCGATACGGGCGTAGACGGCGGGCTCGACGTCAGCGCGTGCGTCGTCCGTCTTGACGCCGCGGCCAGCGGGAACCCGATCGCCGCTTCCGAAGCGCCGGCCGCTCCCGTGCAGAGTGAACCGGAACCCGCCCCTGCGGCGAGTAGCGCCGAAGAACCCGATTACAGCGGTATGAGCGATGCAGAGGTCGAAGCCGAGATCGAACGGCTCCTCGCACAGCGCCAGGCCGAAGACGCCGCGAAACGCGCCGCCAAACAATCCGAAGGGGGCGACGCGGAAGAGGAACCCGATTACAGCGGTATGAGTGACGCAGAGGTCGAAGCCGAGATCGAGCGGCTCCTGGCGAAACGTCAGGCCGAAGACGCCGCCAAACGGGCGCAAAAAGGTTCTTCCGCCGAACCCGAAAACGAACCCGAAGCACCTGCTCCGGCCGCCGCTCCCGTCCCGACGCCGCAACCTGCCGCATCTGCGGCTCCCGCCGCTCCCAAAGCCGCTCCTTCGGCTCCGGCACCGCGCCGTAGCGAAAACAAAGACGAAGGGGAAAACCGCGGAGCCGGTGCGGTCGAACAGACGATCCGTGTCGACGTCAAACGGCTTGACCACCTGATGAACCTGATCGGGGAGCTGGTTCTGGGTAAAAACCGCCTGATCAAAATCAACGACGACGTCGAAGAGCGTTACGAAGGGGAAGCGTTCCTCGAAGAACTCAACCAGGTCGTCTCGATCGTTTCACTCGTGACGACTGATCTGCAGATCGCGGTTATGAAAACGCGGATGCTTCCGATCGGAAAAGTGTTCAACAAATTCCCACGGATGATCCGCGACCTTTCCCGCGAGCTCAACAAAAAGATCGAGCTCGAAATTACGGGTGAAGAGACCGAACTGGACAAATCGATCGTCGAAGAGATCGGCGACCCGCTCGTTCACATCATCCGCAACTCGTGCGACCACGGTATCGAGACCCCCGAACTTCGTCTTGAAAGAGGGAAAAACGAAACGGGTACGATCCAGCTTAAAGCGTATCATGAAGGGAACCATATCGTCATCCAGATTATCGATGACGGTAAAGGGCTCGATCCGGAGATGCTGAAACAAAAATCGGTCGAAAAAGGGATCATTACCGAAAAAGAAGCCGATACGATGAGCGACAAAGAGGCGTACGGCCTCATCTTCCGACCGGGCTTCTCGACGGCGGCCCAGGTAACGAGCGTATCGGGACGCGGCGTGGGCATGGACGTCGTCAAGACGAACATCGAAAAACTCAACGGAATGATCGACATCGACTCCGAAGTGGGTCAGGGTACGTCGATGAAGCTGAAAATTCCTCTTACCCTCGCGATCATCCAGGCGCTGTTGGTCGGGGTGCAGGAAGAGTATTACGCGATTCCGCTCGCATCCGTCCTCGAAACGGTGCGGATCAGCAAAGACGAAATCTATACGGTTGAGAGCCGTTCGGTCATGCGTCTGCGTGACGAAGTCCTTTCGCTGGTACACATCGGCGATATCTTTGAAGTCGAGCGGGTATTTGACAACAGCGAACACGCTTACGTTGTCGTCCTGGGACTGGCGGAGAGTAAAATCGGCCTTATCGTTGATTCGCTTGTCGGTCAGGAAGAGATCGTTATCAAATCGCTGGGCGAATACCTCAAAGGGATCGAAGGGATCGCAGGTGCGACGATCCGAGGTGACGGCGGCGTGACGCTTATCGTCGACGTGGCGGCCCTGATGCAGATGGCCAAATCGGTTAAATCGACCGTAGGACAGGAGAGTGCGGAAGGTAAAGGACGCGCAGGGGCTAAAACCTCCGCCAGCGACTACTGCGTGATGATCGTCGACGATTCGAAAACCGACCGTACGATCATGCGCAAAGCGCTCGAACCGATGGGGATCACCCTGGTCGAAGCGGTTGATGGCGTCGAAGCGCTGAATGTCCTTAAACAGGGTGACCACACCTTCGACGGCATGCTGATCGACATCGAGATGCCGCGGATGGACGGGTATACGCTCGCCAGCGAGATCAAAAAATACAACAAATACAAGAATCTTCCGCTGATCGCCGTAACGTCACGTTCGGGCAAAGCCGACCGGATGCGCGGGGTTGAGTCGGGAATGGTCGAGTACATCACCAAACCGTATTCTCCGGAATACCTGATGAATGTCGTCAAACGCAATATCAAGTTTAACGAGGGGCTATAACCATGAGCGAAAAACTCCAACAGATTATCAATAAACAGCACAAAACCCTCGCCGGAGACGACGTCAAAATCGATGAAGTGATCCAACTGGTCGGCTTCATCGTGGGGGATGAAGAGTTCTCGGTACCCATTTTGAGCATCCAGGAGATCATTAAACCGATCAGCTGGACCCGCGTTCCGCAGACGCCTCCGTATATTCTTGGGGTATTCAACCTGCGCGGCTCGGTCATCCCCCTCATTGACCTGCGCTCGCGCTTCGGTCTTGAGATGATCAAACATACCGAAGAGACCCGTTTCATCGTGATGAAAAACGGTGACGACGTCGCCGGATTCGTCATCGATCGCCTCACCGAAGCGATCCGTCTCCCGAAAAAAGACGTAGGTCCCGCACCCGAAACGATTTCGGAAGAGGAGAGCCTCATCGACGGTGTCGGCAAACAGGCCGACCGGATCATCACGATCCTCAAAGTCGACAAGCTTCTGGAGAGAAATTTCTGACATTTATGGCACAATAGCGCCATGAATGAGACACACTTTTATACCCGACGACAAAACCTTCTGGAACGGATGGAGGAAGGGGTGGCGATCATCGCCGCCGCTCCCCATGCGCTCCGCTCCAACGATACCGAATACCCCTACCGTCAAAACAGCGATTTTTATTACCTCTGCGGATTGAACGAGAGCAACGCCGCCCTTGTTCTGATCAAAACCGGTATGGAGACGAAAACGCTCCTCTACGTCGAGGCATACGATGCCGAACATGCCCTTTGGAACGGAGCGAAAACGGGATTGGACGAAGCACGGAAACGCTTCCGCGTCGACGAGGTGCGCGACATTGCCGACTACCCCGAAGAGATCAAAGAACTGTTGCGCGAACACGTCAATCTTTTTATCGATCTGTTTGACGAATCGCCGTTTCTGGCGCAGGCCAAATCGGCCGCGAAAGAACTTCGCGAAACCCGTGGAGTCAAACGCCATATCCGCTCCATCCGCGACGTCACCCACCTGATCCGCACCCTCCGTTTGATAAAACAGCCCGAAGAGATCGAGACGATCCGCAAGGCGGTGGCGATAACCGCCCGGGCCCATCATGAGGCGATGCGACAATGCCGTGCCGGAATGAGGGAATATCAGCTTCAGGCGGCGATGCACTACGTCTTTTTAAATTCGGGCGCCGCCAGCGAAGCCTACGGTGCCATCGTTGCGGGAGGAAACAACGCCAACACCCTCCACTACGTCGACAACCGTGACGAATTGCGCGAGGGTGAACTCGTGCTGATCGACGCCGCGTGCGAATGGGAACTTTACGCCAGCGACATAACCCGGACGTTTCCGATCAACGGAAAATTCACCGCTCCCCAGCGGGAAGTGTACGAAAAAGTCCTCGACGTGCAGATGCGGGTCATCGAGGCGATCAGGCCGGGGGTCAAACGCGACTGGCTCCAAAAATTCAGCGAAGAGCTGCTTTGTGATGCGCTGATCGATCTGGGTATTGTGAACGGAAATCGGGACGCGCTGATCGAAGCCAAAGCGCACAAAAAATACGCGCCTCACGGAATAGGACACTGGATGGGGCTGGATGTACACGATCCGTGCCCGTACGTTGACGTTGCGGGAGAGAGTCTGGCGTTTGAAGCGGGGATGGTGATGACGATAGAGCCCGGGCTTTATTTCAGAGCCGACGATGAGAGCGTCCCCGAACGTTACCGGGGGATCGGTATCCGGATCGAAGACGATATTCTCGTCACCCAAAGCGGGCACGAGAATTTATCGGGGATGATCGCCAAAACGGTCGCGGATATCGAAGCGGCGTGCAATCAGCAGTAGCTGTAACTCCATCCGCTGAATCCCTCTTTCACCTCTTTGAATTCGGAAGAATCGCCCAGGAAATCGATCACCTGCAATGCTACCCAGGGGATCATGTTCGCTTCGGCCGGATCGAGAAGGTGCCGGGGCATCGGAGTCTCCTGCGACGTCCGTGCAAATGCCACGCGCCCGGGTTCGAATAGCAGATCGCTGGTGGCGGTGATGGCGTGTTCGGTGCAGAATTTTTCAAAGACGGCCGCCTTGATCGGTTCGGGGATCGGATCGCTTGTGTTCAGGAAAATCGTAAAATGGATCGGCAGGCGCGGGGCATCGAGCATCGAAGGGGCGGCCATGACGATGTATTCGACGTTTTGAAGGTGCGAAGTGATCTCTTCGCGCCCGAGATAGCCGTTTATTTGGAGAGGTTTGATTTCGCGCATCAGTGTTTTCCTTCGAGAATTTTGGCGATCAGAGAGGTGATCCCGATGTGGAGATTGTAGTTGGTGATCGGAAAGTCGAGCCATTCGTCTTCGAGGTTGACGCTGTAAGAGGCGAGGTATTTTCCGAGTTCTTCGAGATCAACCGGACGGTATCCTGCCGTTTGGTCCGAAGAATGTCGGGTTCGTACCAACATCCCCTCGGCGTTGCTTTTGGCGAGGGTGAACGCGAGTGTTTTGAGGCTGAGCAGATCGCACCACCTCAAAAAGAGCTCGGGGGTGAGGTCGCCGTGAGGTTTCCCCTCTGGATCGAACAAAAGCCCCTGTTCCCGAAGCGGCAGCAGGACACTGAGGATCGCGCGGACGTAAGGAAGGGTCTTTTGTTTCCACAAAGGGGCCTCGTCGCTGCGTTCGAGCGCGCTGGCAACTGCGCCCGAAATGGCTTCGAGATCATGCGATTGGAGCAGGGAGCGGATCGTCTGATACATTCGTAATACTCTCTTTTTAGCGAACTTTAGCTATTTTTGTATAATTATCGGATTAATACGAGGAGTTGCGTTCATGGATAAAGGATGGTTGACAAACGTCGTAGCCCTGGGTGTGACCGGGGCTTCCTACGCTCTGGAGGGGACGGCGGCCGAAGCGATGCGGATGGCGGGCCTGTTCGCCCTTTCGGGTGCGCTGACAAACCAGCTGGCGATTCACATGCTGTTCGAAAAAGTTCCCTATCTCTACGGATCGGGAATCATACTGGATCGTTTCGAGTCGATCCGCGGAGCGATCAAAAATCTGGTCATGGAACAGTTTTTTACCCCCGAAAAGATCGAATCGTTCGTTCGTTCGAACGAACGCAGCGTGGATCTGACCCCGATCATCGAAGCGACCGATTTTACCCCGGCGTACCATGCACTGGTGCGCAGCGTCATGGATTCCCCGCTAGGGGCGATGCTGGGAATGTTCGGCGGAGACGTAGTTATCGAAAAGCTCAAAGAACCTTTCGTCAAACGGATCAAGGCTTCGACGATCGAGATTTCGCAAAGCGAATCGTTTTTGAGGGCACTTAATACCCATTTGCACCAGGGGAGTCCCGATTTGGCGAAATCGATCGAACAGATCGTCGAAGCGCGCCTGGCCGAGCTGACCCCCGCGATGGTCAAAGAGATGCTCCACACCCTGATGAAAGAGCATCTGGGATGGCTCGTCGTCTGGGGCGGTGTTTTCGGAGGGGTGATCGGAGTACTCTCCGCGTTGATCGTCTAAAATCTTTCACGAAAGATACTTGACACAAACAGACTCAAAGTATTATAATTCCTATAACTCAACTAAAGGATTTTACCATGCAGAATATTTTTGAGAAACTGACCCACCAAATGACCGAGATGATCGAATCGTCGATCTCCCTGGCGTTACACAATAAAAACAGCGAAGTTGAACCGATCCATTTTCTCTGGGCGCTGCTGGCCAACAGCAACTCTCCCCTCAACCAGATGCTGAACAAAATGAGTATCGACAAGACGGCGATCGAACTCGACGTCAAAAGCGCGGCGGCCAAACTTCCCGCCGCGTCGCATGTCAGCAAGGAGAACATCCGCCTTTCGCGCAATTTCGCCCATTCGCTCGAAGTGAGCGCGGGAGAGATGGCCAAAAACGGAGACAGCTTCCTCGCCATCGATACCTACGTCGTCGCGAACCTTCAAAACGACCCGTTCAAAGAGATCCTGGGCAAATACGTCGATTTGCGCGAACTCGCCAAAACGTTTGAAGCGTCCCGCGCCGGACAGAAAATCGAATCCCAAACGGCGGATGAAACCCTCGAATCGCTCTCCAAATACGGGATCGACCTCACCAAAGAAGCGGTAGAAGGGAAACTCTCTCCCGTCATCGGGCGCGACGAGGAGATTTCACGGATGATGCAGATCCTTATCCGTAAAACGAAGAACAATCCTATTTTGCTGGGTGAACCGGGGGTAGGTAAAACGGCGCTCGTTGAAGGGCTGGCGCAACGGATCGTCAACAAAGAGGTTCCTCTCAGTCTCCAGAACAAAAAAGTCATCGCTCTTGATATGAGCGCCCTCATCGCAGGGGCGAAATACCGCGGCGAGTTTGAAGACCGGCTCAAAGCGGTCGTCGACGAGGTGAAAAAGAGCGCCAACGTCATCCTTTTCATCGATGAAATCCACACGATCGTAGGCGCGGGGGCCAGCGAGGGATCGATGGATGCGGCGAATATTCTTAAACCGGCGCTTGCACGGGGGGAATTGCACACCATCGGGGCGACGACGCTCAAGGAGTACCGCAAGTATTTTGAAAAAGACGCCGCGTTGCAGCGACGCTTCCAGCCGGTTCACGTCGAGGAACCCAGCGTCAACCAGTCGCTTCAGATCCTGCGGGGGCTTAAAGAGCGGCTTGAAGCCCACCACAGCGTGACGATCACCGATTCGGCCCTCGTGGCGGCAGCCAAACTCTCGGATCGTTACATCAACGACCGCTTTCTCCCGGACAAGGCGATCGACCTGATCGATGAAGCCTCAGCCGAGCTGAAGATGCAGATCGAATCGGAGCCCAACGCCCTCGCATCGGTCAAGCGTCAGCAGACCCGGTTGCAGGTCGAAAAAGAGGCGCTCAAAATGGAAGAATCGGTCGCGAATACCAAGCGGCTTGAAGAGATCGAAAAGGAACTCGCGGACGTAAGCGAGGAGCGCCGTGCCCTCGAAGCGCAGTTCGCCCATGAAAAAGAGGTGTTCGAAAAGATTTCGGGGATCAAAGCTCAGATCGAAGCCAAACGCCGCGAAGCGGAGAACGCCAAGCAATCGGCCGATTTCAACAAGGCCGCCGAGATCGAATACGGCCAGATTCCCAAACTCTTCGAAGAGGAAAAAGCGCTCCAGGAGCGTTGGAATGAGATGCAGCGTGCCGGAACGCTCCTTAAAAACAGCGTCGACGAAGCCTCGATCGCGGGAGTCGTGAGCCGCTGGACGAAGATCCCGGTCACCAAAATGCTTCAGAGCGAAAAAGAGAAGATCCTTCATATCGAAGACGAGCTCAACCGCGAGGTGGTCGGGCAGGAGCGTGCCACCCACGCCGTCGCCCGCGCTATCAAGCGTAACAAAGCGGGGCTCTCCGACAAAAGCCGCCCGATCGGATCGTTTTTGTTCCTCGGGCCTACGGGAGTCGGTAAAACACAGACGGCCAAAACGCTGGCGAAGTTTTTGTTCGACAGTTCCGAGTCGATGATCCGGATCGACATGTCCGAATACATGGAAAAGCACGCGGTGTCGCGTCTCGTCGGTGCGCCTCCGGGGTACGTCGGGTACGAGGAGGGGGGACAGCTGACCGAAGCGGTACGGCGCAAACCCTACAGCGTTATCCTGTTCGATGAGGTCGAAAAAGCGCATCCTGACGTCTTTAACGTCCTGCTGCAGGTGCTCGACGACGGGCGTTTGACGGATAACAAAGGGGTCGTCGTCGATTTCACCAACACGATCATTATCCTCACCTCCAACATCGCCAGCGATAAGATCATGGCGCATCAGGGGGACGAAAAACTCGAAGGGATGGTGCTCGATGAGCTCAAGCGCCATTTCAAGCCTGAATTTCTGAACCGTCTTGATGACGTCGTCGTCTTCAACCCGCTGGGCGAAGCGCAGATCCTCTCGATCGTCGACCTCTTCTTCGGCGAGATCGCGGCGAAGGTTGAGGAGCGCCAGATCAACCTGAGCCTCACCGACGAGGCCAAGCGCCACATCGCCGAAGCGGGATTCGACCCGGTTTACGGGGCGCGTCCGCTGAAACGGGCGTTGTACGAGATCGTCGAAGACCGACTGGCCGACCTGATCCTCGGCGGGGAGGTTGACGAGGGATCGTCGGTAACGTTCGATGCCCAAGGCGATGAGATAAAGGTGAGCGTAGCGTGATTTGCCACCCCTTGCGGGGGCGGTAAAAAAGAGCTACCATGTCATTCATGAAGACGATCGCACTGTTCATTGTATTATTGTTGCCGTTGTGGGGATGTACGGGGGATTGCATGACCTGCCATCCCGCCCTTCTAAAAAACATCGACAGCGACCATCGCCACAAACCGATGACGACCTGTATCAAATGCCACAGCGCCAACCCCTCCAAAATGGCCGAATGCGGCAGCGACTGCTTCGCGTGCCATCCGATCGCCAAAATCGAAGGGGTGCGGGTCGCCGAACACGCCGTGATCCGAGAATGCCGCGACTGCCACATGAAGCTCAAAACGACGATTCAACTCGACACGGCACCTCAGGGGCAGACGGTCATGCCTACCTTGCGGGATTTTTTAAAGCCTTAGGCGTTTTATTGAATCCGTGTTAAAATATCATCATTAATCTTCGAAAAGGAGAGCACCATGCGTGAAAAAAATGAACCGATGGATCAACAAGTAGCTTACGATGCGTGGTACATTGCCGAAATAGAAAAAGGTTTGGCCGATGTCGAGAACGGGAATGTTCTCAGTGACGAAGAAGCCGAAACTCAGATGAAAACGTTTATGGAACAACTGCACAAAAAGCATGGAACAACGGCAGCTTGAATGGTCACGGCGTTCTCAAGCCGACCGACAAAAGATTGCTGAATTTTACGCTGCCGAAGCATCCCCTTTTATCGCTGAACAAGCACTTCTCTCCATCAGAAACGCCGCAATCAGAATCCTCAAAAATCCCCTTAACTATCGAGAAGGCAAAAAATCAGGGACACGTGAATATGTCATGCGCCGCTTCCCTTACATAGTGATTTATCGAGTAACGGATACCAAAGTCTCTATTGTTCGGGTACTTCATCAAGCGATGCGGTATTTTAATTAAGCGTAAATCATTTTGTCCCCACTCAGGAGAGTAGGAACAAGAGGAAGCTCAAAACGGCGATTCAGCTCGATACGGCGCCTCAGGGGCATACGGTAATGCCCACCTTGCGGGAATTTTTGAAACCGTGAGAATCCCGGTTTAAAGAAGCTTTTATGAAACTTAATCGATCTTTAAGTAAGATTGCCCTATTATTGCGTGCTAAAAATTTCTAAAGGGAATGGTTATGAAAAGAACATACCAACCGCATAATACGCCACGTAAACGCACACACGGTTTCCGTGCCCGTATGGCGACAAAAAACGGCCGCCGCGTACTGAACGCTCGTCGTGCCAAAGGTAGAAAACGATTGGCTGTGTAAACGGCTTTTCGATGCTTAAACTCCACAGCGAGTTTCAGCGAGTCTATCAGCGCGGGAAAAGTGCCCATAGCACTTCTATCGCGCTGTTTTATCTCCCTCTATCGGGAGAGAAAAAAGTCGGATATACCGCAAGTAAAAAAGTCGGAAACGCCGTGGTGAGAAACCGGTGCAAAAGACGCCTTCGCGCTCTTTTCGCGGAGTTCTCAGCCGATGTACAGGACGGATGGTACGTCTTCGTCGCCAAAGGGCCTTTGTTTGAAAGCCCTTTTGAAAACGTGCGGCGCGACTGCAAATATGTTTTGAAACGGACAGGTGCTTTGTGTGGGACAGATGATAATAAGAAGGTTCTTTCTTAAACTTCTTTGGCTCTACCGGCACTCTTTCTCCCTGGTGACGCGAGGTTCGTGTCGCCATTATCCTTCATGCTCGGAATACGCCCTGTGGCAATTCGAGTGCAACACTCTCCCCCGTGCTTTCGGTTCCACGTTTGTCCGCATTTTGAAATGCAACCAGCTTTTCCGCGGCGGTATCGACTACCCGATGATCGGCAAACCGGCGTTGAAGCCTGCAGAACTTTCCGTAAATACGATAAAATACTGGTTTGTTCCATACCAACAGAATTATTTTCTGATCAAAAATTTTAAGTTTAAAGGGTCCCAGTGCTAGAAAAGTTTACCCCGAACCAGCGGCTCCTCGTTGCCGTTGCACTATCGTTTTTGTTTTTTATCGGATACACGACCGTATTCCCTCCCGAAACTCCCAACAGCGAACATAATGCGACCGAGAAACCGGCCGTTCGCGCCGCCGAAGCCAAAAATCAAGGCAGTGCGGTAACGGCGACAGACGTCAACGCTTCGTCCTCCGCACCGGTCTCAATGACGACGACCGATACCCTTACCACCGTTTCGGCCAAAGAGTTCACCCTGAAAATCGACACGCTCGGGCGTATTTCGTCGGTTGTCCTGAGCAACGCGAAGCACAACGGCAAAGACGGCAAGCTTGCCGAGCTCGTCTCTGCAAGCGGCGCCAAGCCCCTGTATGTCCGTTTCGCCGATGAAGCGCTTAACGCCGCCGCGTCCAAAACCCCCTATACCGCCAGCGTCAACAGCATGACCCTCGGCGAAAACGGCAAATCCACCGTAGTCCTCACGCAGGCGCTTCCGGGGGTTACCCTCACCAAAACGCTGACTTTCTACAGCGACGGCCACTACGATGCGAAAATCGCCCTCTCCAACGAAAAACGCTACTTCGTCTATCTGGGGCAGCACCCGCAGATCATCGAACAGATCATGACCGTCGTGGGAAGCATGGTCTACTCGGGTGACAGTCTGACGACGATTTTCGAAGACGGCGATGTTGAAGGACGTTCGATTTTCAGCGACGTCCACCTCGCATCGTCATTTGACCAGTATTACGCGTCGATCATGTACGGATTCGACAAATCGACCCAGGTCACGGTAGAGCGCGACGCGAGCAACAACCCCGTCACTTACCTTGAGGGGACGCCGAGTTTTACGTTTAACGGTTACATCGGTCCCAAAGAGTACAAAACGCTCCAGTCGATCGATCCGGTGCTCGTCAATGCGATCGAATTCGGATGGTTCACGTTCGTTGCCACCCCGATTTTCAAAGTGCTGATGTGGCTGCACGGTATTTTCGGCAACTGGGGATGGGCGATCATCGCGCTCACCATCATCATCCGCATTTTCCTCTATCCGTTGACCCACAAAGGGATGGTCTCGATGCAAAAGATCAAGGAGATCGCTCCGAAGATCAAAGAGGTTCAGGAAAAATACAAAGGCGATCCGGCCCGTATGAACGCGGCGGTAATGGAGATGTACAAAAAGCACGGGGCCAACCCGTTGGGCGGATGTCTGCCGCTGCTGCTCCAGATCCCGGTATTTTTCGCGATTTACCGCGTGTTGCTTAACGCCGTCGAATTGCAGGGTGCGCCGTGGATGCTGTGGGTAACCGATCTCTCAAGAATGGACCCTTACTTCATCCTTCCGATCCTGATGGGTGCCACGATGTATTATCAGCAAAAAATTACGCCGAGCAACTTTACCGATCCGCTCCAGGAGAAAATTTTCAAATTCCTGCCGGTCATTTTTACGTTCTTTTTCTTCACGTTCCCAGCCGGGCTCGTACTGTACTGGTTCGTCAACAATATCTTCTCGATAGCGCAGCAGTACATGGTGAACAAACAGTTCGAAGCGGCCCGCGCGGCTCGTCACGAAGCCCATCTTGCGGAAAAGCACCATGAAAAAGATTGAAGCGCCGACCCTTGAAGAAGCCTACGCCAAGGCGGCTTCGGAGTTCGGATGCTCCGTGACCGCCTTGCAGGTCGAGATCATCCGTTTCCCCTCGAAGGGGATACTGGGGATGTTCAAAAAATCGGCCCTTATCGTCGCCAATCTTCCCCAGTCATCCTCTTCTTCCGCTTCCCCCGTTTCCCTTTTCCCAGATGAACCCGTATCACCCGAAACCGACGAATCGCACCTCTGCGAGTACGATGTAGCCGAAGATGAGTACGACGACGAAGGGGATGAATATTATCCCGACATGAGCGCGCAGGAGTGTGCGGACGAAGTCAAAGCCCAGATTAACGAACTGTTTGCCGGGGTCTGTTTCGATATCGACGAAGTGCAGGTGAGCGTATACGACGAGAATACGCTGCTTATCGAATTCACGGGCCCCGACGCGGCACTTATGATCGGCAAGGAAGGGTATCGTTACAAAGCCCTTTCGTACATGCTGTTTAACTGGATCAACGCGGTGTACGGTATGCAGCTGCGTCTTGAAATCGCCGAATTTCTGAAAAATCAGGAAGAGTCTATTTCCCGCTATCTCGTGGGGGTATGCGAAACGATTGAACGCGACGGTCGCGCGCAGACCAAGGTACTTGACGGCGTTCTCGTGCAAATCGCGCTCAAACAGCTCCGCGAGCGGTATCCGGATCGGTACGTGGCGATCCGTTCGACGCGCGACGGCGGAAAATTCATCGTCATCAACAGTTACCACGAGTATTGATGGACACTACGATAGCCGCGATCGCCACCGCCCACGGGGTCGGCTCGATCGCCATTATCCGTCTTAGCGGCAAAGAGGCGCTTCGCATCGCCCTGTCGCTCTCCCGCAGACAAACTCTCGCTCCCCGCTATGCTACCTTGGCGTCTCTTTATGAGGCGGACGGAAGCCTCATCGATGAAGCGATCATCCTTTATTTTCAGGGACCTAAGAGCTTTACCGGCGAAGACGTAGTTGAATTTCAGTGTCACGGCGGTCTCGTCGTCGCCGACAAAATTCTCCGTGCGGCGCTTGCGTCGGGCGCGCGTCCCGCCGATCCGGGGGAATTCAGCAAACGGGCGTTTCTAAACGGCCGGATGGACCTTACGCAGGCCGAAGCGATCGCATCGCTTATCGAAGCCAAAAGCGACGATGCCGCGCGGGTCCTCGCACGACAGATGAAGGGGGAATTGCGGGGATACGTCGAAAATATCCGCGATTCGCTCCTCGAAATCCTTGCCTACTCCGAAGTCGTGATCGATTATGCCGAAGAGGACCTCCCCCCCGACGTCGTCGATCAGATCGTGCTCAAGCTTGAACGGATCAAAACGGAACTTTCCCGTACGCTCGAGGCAAGCCGCCGCCGCAGCGGATTGATGCAGGGGTATCGCGTCGCCATCATCGGTAAACCCAACGTCGGGAAAAGTTCGCTCCTCAATGCGCTGCTCGATTACGAGCGGGCGATCGTGAGCGATATTGCGGGGACGACCCGCGATACGATCGAAGAACAGGTGCGGATCGGTACCCATCTGATCCGTCTGGTCGATACGGCGGGGATTCGGGCAACCGGCGACGAGATTGAAAAGATCGGTATCGAGCGCTCCATCGCCGCCGTCGAAAACGCCGACATCGTCGTCGCGCTGTTCGATTCGAGCCGTCCTATCGACGACGAAGACCGTGCCATAATCGATCTGATCGAGCGTTACCGGAGCGAAAAACCGTTTGTCTGCGTCCTGAACAAAGCCGATTTGAGCCCCCGTTTCGATGCCGAACTCCTCGCTCCGTATTCTCCCCTCTCGCTCAGCTGCAAAGAGCAGACGCAACCGCTTGTAGAAGCACTTGCGGCGCACATGGACCGAGACAACGACAGCGAAGAGATGATGCTGATTTCACAGCGGCAGATCGGTGCCGTCACCGAGGCGCTCGAGGCCATCGATGACGCGCACGAACCGCTCAGAGACGGCGAACTGGAGTTTTTCTCGTTTCACATCAACCGTTCCATCCGCTCCGTCGCTTCGCTCAGCCGTCCCTACGAACTTGACGAAATGTTCGACAAGATGTTCGGACAGTTTTGTCTGGGGAAATGATGGGCTCCGTTATCGCGATCGATCTGGGGCTGAAGCGGATAGGGCTGGCGCTCAGTTCCGGGAACGGCATCGTTACTCCGCTTGGAGCGATTGAGCGGAAAAACCGTAACCAGGCGGCGAATGACGTCAAAAAAGTGCTCGACGAATACGATGCGCAGACGGTCGTGGTCGGGATTCCGATGGGAAGCACGACCGAAGAGGAGATGCGCCGAAGGGTCGCGCATTTTATGAATCTCGTCGATTTCAAAGGGGAAATCGCGTATCAGGACGAAGCGGGCAGTTCGCAGGAGGCCGAAGCGCTGATGCGCGGGGAAATACGCTACAAGCGCGACGGACGGATCGACTCTCTTTCGGCGAAAATCATTCTGGAGCGTTACCTGCGCGCTCTTTGAAATAGGCAAGCGCCTCTTCTTCATCGTCGCTGAGGGACGCGTAATCGGGGTCTTCGAGCAGTTTCTTCTCGATTGTTCCCGCACAATACGCAAACCCCGCCTGTCGGGTCTGGGCGATGTCGGCGGGGAATCCGAGGCCGCTGAAACGGTAGGGATCTTCTTGCTCGATGCACAGCACGATCCCCTCGGTAGCGGCCTCGAGATGTTCGACGATGTCGCGGTACGTGATCGAAAATTCGGTTGCATGCCATCCGATCGTTTCGAGTTCCTTATCGGCAAAGCGGTCGATCCCGTCTCCGCTGGTGTCGTCATACAGCGAACGCGGGCGGTTCCATCCGATGATCTGTTGCCATGCTCCGGCGGCTTTTATCAGGATGCGGTCGTCGTCTTCGACGATGCGGTAGAGATCGCCCAGCATCGATGCGATCGGGCGGCTTGTCGTGCTGCTCAGTGCGGGAAGAGGGGGAATTGAACCTTCAAAAACGGAAATCAGGGTCGGAGGGAACGGTTCGTAGACGATTTCACCCGTGTGGGAGATCGCGAATTTTTTCTGGGACGAGGCGGCACGGAGCAGTTCGGCGCGCTCGACGATGATGATCTCTTTGAAGAGGTTGAACTTTTTCATGGCGTGATATCCCGTTTTTGGGGTGAATTGTAGCATGCCTGTGTTCATACACACTTACATGCCGATTTAGCATCAGGGTATAAGGCTCCACTAATTTTTATTTATGCAAAAGTGGGGTATAATCCGCGAAATTTTAAGCTTTGTATGCTTACTCAAGGATACCTTTATGGCATTGAACGTTTACTACGACAAAGATTGCAATACGGCACTCATCAAAAGCAAAAAAGTGGCGATGATCGGTTTCGGATCACAGGGCCACGCACATGCGGAAAACCTCCGTGACAGCGGCGTCGAAGTCGTTATCGGTCTTCGCAAGGACGGAAGTTCATGGACCAAAGCGGAAGCAAAAGGGTTCAAAGTTATGACGGTCGCCGAAGCGTCTGCGTATGCCGATGTCGTTATGATCCTTCTGCCGGATGAAAACCAGGCGGAAATTTATAAAAACGAAATCGCTCCGAACCTCAAAAGCGGTGCGACAATCGCATTCGGTCACGGGTTCAGTATCCACTACGGACGCATTATCCCGGCAAAAGATATTAACGTTATGATGGTTGCTCCCAAAGCTCCGGGCCATACGGTTCGTTCCGAGTTCGTAAAAGGCGGCGGTATCCCCGATCTGATCGCGGTTTACGCCGATCCGAGCGGAAACACCAAAGAGCTTGCCCTTTCGTATGCCTCTGCTATCGGCGGCGGCCGCACCGGTATCATCGAGACAACGTTCAAAGACGAAACCGAAACCGACCTGTTCGGTGAGCAGGCGGTTCTTTGCGGCGGCGTTTCCGCACTGATCCAGGCGGGATTCGAAACCCTCGTGGAAGCGGGATACCCTGAAGAAATGGCCTATTTCGAATGTCTGCACGAGATGAAACTGATCGTTGACCTGATTTTCGAAGGCGGTATCAAAGATATGCGTTATTCGATCTCCAACACCGCTGAATACGGCGACATGGTTTCCGGACCGCGCGTTATCAACGAAGAATCCAAAAAAGCGATGCGCCAGGTTCTCAAAGAGATCCAGAACGGCCAGTTTGCCAAAGACTTCGTCCTTGAAGGTCAAGCAGGTTATCCCCGCATGAACGCCGAGCGTAAAAACCTTGCGGCCCATCCGGTCGAAGTAACGGGTGAACGCCTCCGCGCAATGATGCCGTGGATCAAAGCGAACAAAATCGTCGACCAGTCTAAAAACTGATTCTCCGGGGCATCTGCCCCGTACACCATCACAGGGGTTTTCCCTTCAATGCACAAAACTCCTTCTCCTTTTCCCCGCATCTGGCTCAAACGTATCGCCCTGGCTCTCGCTGTCGTATTACTGTGCATACTTTCGTTGTTTGTGGGGTATTACGTCGGATACGGACAGATGGAAGGGGAACTTACCCGCGAGAGGGAACAGACCCGTCAGCTTATCGAAGAGATCCGAATGATCACCTCCATCGATGAAGCGACCGGGATTGAAGCGGGAAAACAAGAAGAGGAGATTCGTCGTCTGAAGCGTGAGTTGCAGACGGTGCTTGAAGAGGAACGTCCTCTCCGTCCCCTCCAGCCACAGCACGAATACGCCCCCAAAGAGCCCAAAGCCCCTCCTCCCCCGGCGTATAAACGCCCGCAAGCCCCTTCGGGCACCGAGGCAAAGCTGGTGATTATCATCGACGACGTCTCGTACGAACGGGATGTCAGGGCGATCCGTTCGACCGGATTGCCGCTGGTGATGTCGTTTCTTCCTCCCAGCGCCCGTCATCCCAAATCGGCTGAGCTGGCACGGGGTGAGAGCGGCTACATGGTGCATCTTCCGCTTGAAGCGGAACATTTCGACGACGAGGAACCCTCCACATTGCGTCAGGGGGATTCGGAAGCTCAGATGGCGGAGAGGATTTCACAGCTCAAGCAGCAATACCCCAACGTCCGGTACATGAACAACCATACGGGGTCGAAGTTTACCGCCGATGCCGAAGCGATGGAAAAGCTCGTCGGGGTGCTCAAGAAAGAGGGGATCGTCTTCGTCGACAGCCGAACGACCCCCAAGAGCAAAGTGCCGCAGGCGACGGCCAAACACGGTATGCGCTATATCGGGCGTGATGTCTTTTTGGATCACCAAAGCGGGGTTTCGAACGTCAAACGCCAGATCCGCGAGGCGGTCGAGAAAGCCAAACGCCACGGTACCGCCGTCGCCATCGGGCATCCGCGTCCCGACACGATCCGGGCTCTGCGGGAGTCCAAAGAGGTATTAAGTGAAGTGCGGCTGGTGGGGATCGACCAAATCTGACATCCTGACATTATTTTCCTTTTGCGGAGCATTTTGGCTATAGTATTGCCAAATCATCCAGGAGCGGACCGTGAATATCGTCCCCGGCGTCGTTGCCGAACTCGAATCGATGAAACGCTATCCCCGGACACTTTACTACCGCGGTTCGCTCGGACTGCTCGACACCCCAAAAATTTCAATCGTCGGAAGTCGCCGTGCCGGTCAGTATGCCCGGAACGCCGTGTACGAACTTGCCAAAAAACTCGCACTGTCGGGAATAACCGTCGTTAGCGGGGCCGCGACGGGGATTGATCGGATCGCGCATGAAGGGGCGGGGGTACAGCGCACCGTCGCCGTTCTGCCTTGCGGAATCGACCGCCATTACCCCGCATCAAACCGAGATCTTATCGAGTCAATCGGCGATCAGGGGCTTTTGCTGAGCCACTTTGAGCCGGGATTCGAAGCAAGGGAGTGGAGTTTCGTTGAGCGCAACGAAATTGTCGTGGCGCTGGGATCGGCACTGGTGATTGCCGAAGCCGAACCCGGAAGCGGCAGCATGCGCAGCGCCCAATACGCTCTGGCGATGGGCAAGCCGATTTACGTCCTGCCGCATCGTCTGGGAGAAAGCGGCGGTACGCGGCGGCTTTTATCGGAGAACAAAGCGACGATGATCGAGGATATCGACCGTTTCGTCGAATCACTCAGCCGGGTATCGCGCCAGAGCAGGGAAGACACTCCGTTCATTGCCTATTGCCGGAGCGGACCGACGTACGAAGAAGCGGTAGCGGCGTTTCCATCGGAAATTTTCGAGGCGGAACTGGGGGGAGTGATCGAGGTTAGAAACGGGAGAGTATACCCGATTTAAGAGGAAGACGGCTCAGTGCTGAGCCGTGCTTTCGTACCCGTAGTGTTTGACGAGGTAGTTGACGATGATCTGCTGGTCTTCTTTGCCGATGGGGGCTTTGAACTCGTTGACCATTTTCTGCACCGTTCCGGTCCAGTAGGGGCGGCTTTTTTTCCCCTGGTTGAGAATGTATCCCCAGGAATGGCAGATGAGGCAGTATTGTTGCGCCACTTCGTCATGATCCCCTTTTACCATCGGATAATCGACGTAAGGCATTTCGATCGGCTTGGCGACCTGTGCCGCTAGCGAAGCTGCAAACAGGGTGATTAATAAGAGTTTTTTCATGACCGGTCCTTAGACGATTTGTACGCTGACGGCATCGACAGCGTTATATTGGTATCCGCCGGCATTCCAGCCGATTTCATGCGCCTGGGGCTGAATGTTTCCGATACGGTTGATGGCACGGACCATCAGGGTGTGGGCCCCTTTGGTTTTGGGCTCCCACTCGTATACCCACTGGCGGTAGGCGTATTTCCCGTAGTCTTTTTGCAATGCCGTCGCACTCCAGCTCTTTCCGCCGTCGACCGAGATCATGACCTCTTTGATCCCTTTTCCCTGGTCGAAAGCGACTCCGGTTACTTTCACACGGGAACCTTTTTTGATGACGGTGCCGGGCGTCGGATATCCGATGACCGATTTGACTTTCATCTCCGCGATCGGTTTGCGTTTGTATTCGAAGTCGCTGCCCGAAATGACGCATTCGCAGTCGTTGTCGGGGACCGTGTAGGCGACGTCCATGAAAAAGCTGTTTTGATATTCGTCGAATACCGTGATTTCACTCAGCATTTTGACCCAGCTGTCCGAGAAGTGGCCGGGAATGACAAGGCGAAGAGGAAAACCGTTGAGGTAGGGGAGGTCTTCGCCGTTCATTTCGTACGCAACGATCAGCTCGCCGCTGAGCGCTTCGTCGATGGCCATTTCACGGAAAAATTTGGGAGTGGCGTCCATCGCCGGTTTTTCCAGACCGTTGACACCGACCCATTTCGCGCTACCCTTGACCCCAGCGCGGTGGAGGATATCTTTGAGGCGGACCCCTTTCCAGACGGCACAGCCCATGGCTCCGTGGCCCCATTGGACGCCGTGCGTTGCCTGGCCGCTAGCGGCGTAGTATTTACGGCTGTTACCGCCGCATTGGAGGACCGAAGTGATCTGTACGGGTTCGAATTTGCTTTTGAGATCGTCAACACTCAGGGAGAGGGGGGTCTCCACCGAACCTTTGACTTCGAGGCGGAACTCGGTCAGATCGATGTAGGTTGGAATGTCGGGCATGTGCCAGCGGACGAAGAACTGGTCGTTCGGAGTGATCGCCTGCGTGAAAATATCGCGGGGCGATTCGAGCAGCGGCGGACGGTCCGAAATCGTCTTCAGCGGTTTCTTTTGGGGAAATGCGATATGGGGAGGAATGAACTCCTTGGTATCGGTAATGATCTTTTTGGCGGGTTCTTTCCCGAACAGTGACGATGCGCTCAGGATAAGGCCGGCGCCGAGAAAATGTCTGCGGTTAAACATGATAAGCCTTGGTAAAGGAATATCACTATTTTATCATAATCCGTACTAATTTAGAGTATAAGCATCGCATCCCCGTATGAAAAAAAGCGGTATTTTTGAGCAATCGCTTCGGCGTAGATACGGTGGGTCTCTTCGAGTCCGACGAACGAGGCGACGAGCATAAGCAGCGTCGATTGCGGAAGGTGGAAATTCGTCAGCAGATAATTGACCCTTTGCGGGGGATTATTCGGGTGTAAAAAGAGGTTCGCTTCCCCCTCACGTTCGCCGCTTCGGACATGGTACTCGACCGTTCGGGTCGAGGTGGTGCCGACGCACAGAAGGGGCACATCGCCGTGGATGAGAGCGTAGGCCTCGTCAGCGATCGCGAAATACTCCGAGTGCATCGGATGCTCGGTAATCACTTCGGCCTCGACCGGTTTAAAAGTTCCCGAACCGACGTGCAGCGTGACGAATGCATGCGGATGGCGTGCCGAGACGGCAGCGAAAAGCTCGTCGGTGAAATGAAGCGACGCTGTCGGTGCGGCGACTGCCCCTTCGCGGCGGGCGAATACGCTTTGGTATTCCCGCTCGTCGCTGCTGTCGTCTTCGCGGCCAAGATATGGGGGAAGGGGGATGTGTCCGATCTCATCAAGCAAGGGGAGAAGCTCTTCGAATCGCAGGCGCTCACCCGCGAGGGAGAATTCGACGTCGCGGGAACCGTCGTCGTGCAGTTTTATGACGGTTGCGACAAGACGGCGGTCAAACAAAAGTTTTGTCCCCTCTTTGACCCGTCCCCGTACGTAAACGTTGATCCGGTAGGCATCCAGCGGACGGTTGATCAACAGTTCGATCGCCCCGCCGCTCTCTTTGGAACCGTACAGGCGCGCTTTGATTACCTTGGTATCGTTGAAGACGATGGCGCACTCGGGGGGGAGGAAGCTGTCGATTTGATCAAACCGTGAGTGGGTGATGGAACGGTTGCGGCGGTCGTATACGAGCAGTCTGGCATGATCTCTCGGGGAGATGGGATACGTTGCGATGAGCTCTTCGGGGAGCTCATAGTCGTAGCTTGAGGTCAGAAGCGGATCGCGTTCAGTCAATCGTCTCTTCTTCATCTTCGGCGATGTAGGGTTCTTCTTTGGGGGCCGGGTTGACCGCACGGACGATCAGAATCGAAATTCCGTACAAAAAGGTGAGCGGGATGGCCATCAGGATCTGCGTCATAACGTCCGGAGGGGTCAGAATAGCCGAAATGATAAAGATCAGGACGATCGCGTAGCGGAAAAAAGCCGTCATCATCCGGTCGTCGATGAGTCCCAGCAGTGCCAGGAAATAGCAGATTACGGGGAGTTCGAAGGCGAGTCCGAATCCGAACATGATTTTGGTGAAGAAATCGATGTAGTCTTCGATATTGATGAGCGGGACGAATTCGAACGCCCCGAAGGCGATGAGGAATTCAAATCCCAGCGGAGTGACGACGTAGTAGGCAAACAACGCCCCTGCCACGAACATGATGGTCCCACCGAAAATAAAAGGGTAGAGCATCCTTTTCTCGTTCTCGTAGAGGCCGGGCGAAATAAAAAGCCACATTTGCGCCAGAATCACCGGCAATGAAGCCAGGAGGCCGCCGAAAAAAGCGACTTTCATCGCGACGAAGAAGGTTCCTCCGACCTGCGTCGTCGTTACCATCCCCTCGGCGGCGTTCTTGGAAATTTTACCGACCGATGCGAGTGCTTCGTTGAGCGGTGCGGTGAGCCATGAGAGAATCGGCTCGTGGAAATTGAACATCACGAAAAACATCACGATAACGGTCGCGACGCTGATGCCAAGCCGCTTGCGCAGCTCGGCGAGGTGGGGTTTCAAATCATCAAACATCAGGCATTCTCTTCGGTTTTGGTTTCGGAAGGTTTCGTATCTTTTGATTTCGGGGCAAAGGTGATCACTTCGGGTTCTTTAGGAGCCGAGGGCGCGGGGGCGGGAGTGTCAAGATTCAGGTCGTTTTTGACCGACGCGAGCTCGCTGCCGATTTCGGTCACGTTGGTGAGGCGTTCGAGTTCGGCGCTGGCGTCGGTGAGTTCGCGTTTATAATCGAGGGCTTTTTCTTTGATCTCGGAGAGCTTCATCTCTTCTTCAAGCGTAGCGCGCGCGGAGGAAACGGTCCCTTTCACCTGGCGGAAAAATTTTGCGATTTCGACCATCGTCGTCGGAAGTTTGTCCGGTCCCAAAAAAAGGATCGCGATAATAATGATAAGGAAAATCTCACCAAGCCCCATTCCAAACATGCGCTCAATCCTAATAACTAAGGTAATAATCGGGAGATTTTATCGAAACAAAGTTTAAAACCCCTGAACGCAGTATTTAAAATCCCTCGATCCGCAGTGCGATTTCGTCGGCGAGCAGGAAATCGGTATTGTACAGACGCCCGCCGCGTTCTTCGAGAAGCCCTGCGCGGAGCAGAATATCGGCCTCTTTTCTCTGCGCGGCGTTGAGTATTCCCGCATCGACGCCGATTTTGCTGCGCAGCCCCAAAAAGAGCTTTTCGCTCAAAAGGTCGCCGGGGGTGAGTTCCTCGACATGTGCGGCGAGAGGGTCGGCGATATAGGTTTGGATGTCGTTGGGGGGGTAAAAACGACGGTTTCGGAGAAAACCGACCGCCCCGCTGCCCAGGCCGATATAGGGCTTGTGCTCCCAGTATCCCAGATTGTGGCGCGAAGGCGTGCGTCCGAAATTGGAGATTTCGTACTGTTCGAATCCACGATCGGCGATCTCTTTGAAAAGCCACCGGGTAAGGTCGAGCTCTTCGTGCGCTTTTTCGGGGGTTTTTTCGAAAGCGGTCGCTTCTTCGATAGTCAAGGCATAGAGGCTGATGTGGTCGATCGGAAGCGAAAAAGCGGTCGAGACGTCCCGCTCCAAAAGGGGGCGCGTATCTCCCGCAACGCCGTAGATCAGGTCGAGCGAGAGACGCTCGAACCCGATTTGCGCGGCATTGCGGACCGCGTTAAGCGCCTGGGCACTGTTGTGGGCGCGGCCGAGGGCTGTGAGTTTGGCGTCGTCGAAGCTTTGGACGCCGAAGCTTACGCGGTTGACCCCCACTCTTTTCATCCCCTCCAGCCATTCGGGGGTGGCGCTGTTGGGGTTGGCTTCGGAGGTGATTTCGCATCCCTCGCCCAGAAACGGTGCGATTTTTTCGAACAAAGGGACATACAGCGCGGCATCGACCGTGGAAGGGGTTCCCCCTCCGATAAAGACGGTTTCAATCGGGTTTTGCGGCGTAGTGCCGAACCGTTCGAGTTCATGTTCGAGTTGCACGAGGAGGGCATCCATATACTTTTTGCGGAGAGAAAATTTGTCGACGTAGGAATTAAAGGCGCAATAGGAACATTTGCTGTCGCAAAAAGGGATATGTATATACAAAAGCATGGGGAATTATACTTATTTAATGGCGAATAGTTTACAATATCCCCTCAAAAAAATGTAAAGATGGTGAATGACACACAATTTGTTCTACCGGCCGAACGTGGCGGCGATTATCGTTTCGAGTGAGTATCCCGAAACGAAACAGATTTTTATCGCCGAGCGCACCGATTTGGAAGGGGTATGGCAGTTTCCGCAAGGGGGGATCGACGAGGGTGAATCGAGCGAAGAAGCCCTTTTCCGCGAGCTCAAAGAGGAAATCGGGACGAAAAAAGTTGAGATTATAGCCGAGTACCCCGATTGGATCGCGTATGACTTCCCGCCGCACATCGCCGCCAAAATGGCGCCGTACGCGGGGCAGAAACAGCGCTATTACCTGGTGAGGCTGAAACCGGGTGCCAAGATCGATCTGGATACCAAGCATCCCGAGTTCAAACGCTACCGTTTCGTCGGGGTGGATGAACTGTTCGACCACATCGCCCATTTCAAAAAAGCGGTCTATGAACAAGTGATTTCCCATTTTAGAGCCAAGGGGTACCTGTAATGCTAATCGTACAAAAATTCGGCGGAACCAGCGTCGGGGATCTGGAACGGATCCAAAACGTCGCGAACCGGGTTTCTGAAACCCTCAAGGAAGGGCACAAAGTCGTTGTCGTCGTTTCGGCGATGAGCGGCGAAACCAATAAACTGATCGCGTATGCCGAACACTATACCGACTCTCCCGAACGCCGCGAAGTCGACATGCTCCTTAGCTCCGGCGAGCGGGTCACCGCAGCGCTCCTTTCGATTGCCCTGAATGCGATGGGGCATAAAGCGGTATCGATGAGCGGCCGTAAAGCGGGGATTGTGACCGATGCCGTCCATACGAAAGCGCGGATCGAAATGATCGATCCTTCCTCCATGCATGCGGAGCTCGCAGACGGCAAAGTCGTCGTCGTTGCCGGTTTCCAGGGGGTTACCGAAGAGGGCAACGTCACAACGCTCGGACGCGGGGGATCGGATCTCTCGGCCGTCGCGATTGCCGGTGCGCTCGAAGCGGATCTGTGCGAAATCTATACTGATGTCGACGGCATCTACACCACCGACCCGCGGATCGAGCCCAAAGCGCGCAAAATGGATAAAATCAGCTACGACGAGATGCTCGAACTGGCATCCCTTGGGGCCAAGGTGCTCCAGAACCGCTCCGTAGAGCTGGCCAAAAAACTCAACGTCAATCTTGTTACCCGTTCCAGCTTCAGCAATGCGGAAGGGACATTAATCACAAAGGAAGAGAACATTATGGAAAAACCACTTGTCAGCGGTATCGCACTCGATAAAAACCAGGCGCGCGTTTCACTCGGCGGTGTCATCGACCGTCCCGGCATCGCATCGGATATCTTCACCCGCCTCGCCGACAACAGCGTCAACATCGACATGATTATCCAAACCCTCGGCCATGATGGTAAAACCAACCTCGATTTCACCGTTCCCAAAACGGAACTGCTGGATGCGAAAAAAGTGGTCGAAACGTTTATCGCGGAGGGTGAAATTACGGAAGCGAGCTACGATGAGCGGATCTGCAAGGTCTCGATCGTCGGCGTCGGTATGAAATCGCACACCGGTGTCGCGGCCAAAGCGTTCCAGACGATGGCTTCGGAGAACATCAACATCATGATGATCTCGACTTCTGAAATCAAGGTTTCGATGGTGATCGACGAGAAATACGCGGAGCTTGCCGTGCGCTCGCTGCACAGCGCTTATTCACTGGATCAGTAAGTGCGCCGTTTCGATCAATGGACATTGGATTCGATCCGCTCCGAAGGGGCGGCGATGAGCTGGTTCGAAGAACAGCGGTTTGAGTGGACCCCGGCGGTTGCCAATGCCCTGGAGCAGGTGATGGAGGGGAAAAGCATCGTCCTCATCACCGATCACGATCGAAAATGGTTCGCCCACTACATCACGTCGTCGCTCAACAAACGTCTTCAGGACCGTCCGATGATCCCGATCGTCTGCATCGACGCGCTATTCCCCCATTACGATCACATCAGCGGCGGCGAAGCGATCGATACGCTCACCGATATGCTCGACATTACCTTCAAAGGGGAATATTTCTTCTGGTACGTCGGAAGGGGAGACGAGCGACGGGCCGATATCGCCAAGCGTAATGCCAGCAGTCTGCTGTGGATCATGGACGAGAGTTTTCAAAACGCGGTGCGGCTGAGGTCGTTCGATCCGCTGATCGACATCAAACTGCTGCAGCTCTATCGTCTGTTCGATAAAACGCTCGGCGCGATGCTGTTCGGGGAGATTGATGTTCGCGAGTGATCGGGGAGGTATTATCATCACCGAACGCCTCGAGGAGAGGTGCACGCAGATCGAAGAGTCGCTGCGCCCCTTGCGGTGCGTCACGTTTTTGCGCGACGATTTTAAAATCGAAGACGCCAAGGAAGCGATCGCCGAAGCCTATAAAAGCGAATCGCAAACCAAAACCCTGATTCTCGGAGCCAAAAGTTTTACGGTTCCGGCGCAGAACGCCCTGCTCAAAATTCTCGAAGAACCCCCGAGAAACATCGTTTTCATCCTTCTCGCACCCAATAAAAGTACCTTTTTACCTACGGTTCGTTCACGGTTGAGTCTGAGCGTCGAGCGGGAAGGGCGCGTATACGAGCCGTTGGACGTCGAACTCGCGAATCTCGACCTTGCGGCGATGTTCGCGTTTGTCAAAGAGAACGACCGGCTTAAAAAACACGAAGCCAAAGGGTTGATCGAGCGGTTGGCGCATCAGGCGGTACACGTCGAAAAACTGAACCTTTCGGCATCGCAGCTCGAGGGATTCGAAAAAGCGATTCGCCTCATCGAGCTCAATGCCCGTTTCCAGAGCGTACTGGTGATGGTACTGATGAATTTTCTCAAAGAGGTGAAACGTGTACGTTGAGAGACTTTCGGACACGGTCGACCTTCGCCGGGAACTGGTCCGTTTGGGGGTTGATGGTGGAGGGATCGGCATCCTTGCCGATAAAGGTACCTCTCATGTGATCAAAATTTCGGGCCTGCACGTCGGTGCCGCCAATATCCTCAAACAAGACGCCCTTAGCGTCGGTGCCGATCTGGCCGTCCCCAGGGGAACGGTCACCGCGTCCGTCCCCCGTGTCGACGCCCTGCTGATAGCGACCGAACGGCAGCTCGCCGCATTGATCCAAAAAGAAAAAGCCCAACCATTCGGGCTCAAACAGCTTTCGACGGAACTTTCGGGCTTTTTGAAACTCCCGTTTCGCCCCGAAGTTCAGGTCATGGGAATTGTCAACGCGAACGACGACAGCTTCCACCGGGAGAGCCGGTTTCAGGGTGAAGCCGCACTGCAGAGGATCGAGACGATGATCGAAGAGGGCGCCGCCATTATCGATCTGGGAGGCGTTTCGAGCCGTCCGGGCAGCGAAAGTGTCAGCCCCGAGGAGGAACTTTCCCGCCTTTCGCCCGTGATCGATCTGTTGTACCGTGAAAAAATCTACGACAAAGTGCGGCTGAGCCTGGACAGTTACGAGCCCTCGGTGATCGCCTACGCACTCGAGCGCGGTTTTTCGATCGTCAATGACATCACGGGGCTCTCCAATGACGAAGTAGCACGGCTGTGCGGCATATACGGTGCCACCGCGGTCGTTATGCACATGCAAGGAGACCCCAAAACGATGCAGGAGAACCCGACGTACGAATCGGTCGTTCACGAGGTCGAACTTTTTTTCCGCGAACGGATCGAAAAAGCCGAACGTTTCGGCATCGCCGACGTTATTCTCGATACGGGGATCGGATTTGGCAAACGGCTTGAAGACAATCTTGCCCTCATTACCCATCAAAAACATTTTTTGCGGCTGGGAAAACCGTTGCTTGTCGGGGCCAGCCGCAAATCGCTGATCAACGCCATTGCCCCTTCGGGAGTGTCCGAGCGTCTTCCGGGGACGCTCGCCGTCCATCTCAAGGCTATCGAAGAGGGAGCTACGGTTCTTCGGGTCCATGATGTGAAGGAACACGTTCAGGCGATTGCAGTCTGGGAAGCGTTGAGAGGATAGATCATGAGTAACAGTGCGGTCATCATCACCCTTTCGCTACTGGTGCTTCTCTCGCCGTTTCTGTCGCGCGTCACCCGTATCCCCGTCGTCGTCGTCGAGATACTGTTGGGGAGTATGGCCGCTTATTTCGGCTTTCTCGTCGAAAATGAACTCTTCAAAATCATCGCCAAAGTCGGGTTTTTGTACCTGATGTTTCTGGCGGGGATGGAGGTTAACCTCAAAGCGTTCGGCTTCGAGAAAAAATCGCTTCTTCGCCGCACGGTTGTTTATTTCGTGATGCTTTACGCCTGTTCTCTGGCGCTTTTTTTGTATTTCGATCTCAGCTCTGTTTATCTGGTCGCGTTCCCCATCTTTTCCCTGGGGATGCTGATGGCACTGGTGAAAGAATACGGCAAAAACGAACCGTGGCTGGCACTGGCGCTTAACATCGGGATCATCGGCGAACTCGTCAGCATCATGGCGCTGACGATTCTTAGCGGAGGGTTGGAATACGGATACAACCGTGAATTCGCCTTTACACTGGGAGGGCTTTTCCTTTTCCTCATTGCGTTCGTGCTGCTGTTCAAGGGGATCCGTATCCTGTTCTGGTGGTATCCGGGGCTCAAGACCCTTATCATGCCCCACGAAGACGGTAAAGACCAGGACGTCCGCTTTTCGATGGCGCTGATGTTCATCATGGTCGCGGTGATGCTCTACCTTAAAATCGACGTCGTACTGGGCGCATTTTTGGCGGGCGTTTTCATTGCCACCTATTTCAAGCACAAAACCGAACTGCCTGAAAAACTCTCTTCTTTCGGATTCGGGTTCTTGGTGCCGATCTTTTTCATTCACGTCGGTTCGACGCTCGCGCTGGATGCGTTTACCGATCCGAAAATCCTGCAGTTAGCCCTTGCGATCGCCGGGGCGATCATCGGGGTGCGGCTACTCAGTTCGTTTGTCGCCTACGGCGGCTATCTCGGGTTTCGCAATACGGTCCTTTTTTCCCTCAGCGACTCGATGCCGCTGACGTTTACGGTGGCGATCGCAACCCTGGGATACGGCGCGGGGGCCATCACCCACGATGAATATTATGCGTTTATCGTGGCGAGTATGGGGAGCGGAATTTTCTTAATGATCGCTATTAAAATCATTTATTCATTTTTTCGCCGATATAGACCATAACTATTTAAAAGTTTTTATGGGTACAATTATCGGAAGAATAATGATCTTGATGCGTGCGATTAGATAAAAGCGAGGGTGTTGAATGGATTTAACGGTTGTCTTGGGAATATTGCTGGCGATTACGTCTCTTTCGGTAGGAGACATACTGGAGGGGGGAAATCCCGCCCATCTCATTCACATTTCGTCGTTGCTGATTATCTTCCCGACGGCGATGTTTGCCGCGATGGTTGCGACTGATGGCCCTTACGTCAAGGGGGCGTTCAAAAATCTCGGTCCTATTGTTTTTAAAAAATCGACCGTCAATCTCGAAGAACGGATCAAAGAGATCATCGGTCTGGCAGTCATGGCACGGCGTGACGGGCTGCTGTCGCTGGAGCAGAAAGTCGCCAACCTCGACAACGAGTTTTTAAAGCAGGGGCTGGGAATGGCGGTTGACGGCAACGAAGTCGACACGATCGCCGAAGCACTTGAACTGGTGATCGAGGAGACCGAGGAATATTACCACGGGTGTGCCCATTACTGGATTCTCGCGGGGGAAACCTCTCCGGTTATGGGGCTTGTCGGGGCCGTTATGGGGCTTATTCTCGCGCTGCAGAAACTCGACGATCCCGCCGCAATGGCTGCGGGTATCGCGGGGGCGTTTACCGCGACCGTTACGGGTATTTTCTCGGCATACGTCCTTTTGGGGCCGTTCGGCCAAAAAATGAAGGCCAAATCGCACCATATCGTCAAAGAACAGAAGATGATGCTCGAAGGGATCATCGGTATCGTCCACGGCGACAATCCCCGTACCCTTGAAGCCAAGCTGCTCAATTTCCTCTCGCCCGCAGAAGAAAAACACAGCCAATTTAACTAACGGACGGGAGCATGGGCAAAAAGAAATGTAAAAAATGTCCCGAGTGTCCCGCAGGGGAAAAATGGGCCGTTCCGACGGCCGACTTTTTCAGCCTTCTGCTGGCGCTCTTTATCGCACTTTATGCCCTTTCGTCCGTCAATAAGGAAAAAGTACAGGCCGTTAAAGAAGAGTTTGTCAAAATTTACGACTACGCACCGGTTCCCGAGGCGATCAACCCGGTCGTCAACATGGTAAGCGAGGCCGATACCAAAACCGAGTCTTCGGGGCAGTCGAGCGGCGATATGCCCGTATCCGACGGTGGAGCGGTACTGGAGGGGACCCCGCCGATCGATCAGGAGACGATGGAAGCGATCGCCAACCTGCAACAGGAACTGCAAAAGGCGTCGATGGGGGAAGGAGCCCTGGATCAGGCAATGGACGGCGTCCTTCTGAAGCTTCCCGCTACCGTTCCCTTCCGGGGATCGAGCACAACGATCGACAATGAAGAGATGAGACTCTTTATCAAACGGATCGCGGATTTGCTGAACATGTTCCCTCCAACCGTTCATATTTCGGTGCGGGGCTATACCGATGATCTTCCGGTTCCCAGAGGGACGAATCATCGGGATAATCTCGAACTTTCCAGCCGGCGGGCCGAGTCGGTCGTTCGTGTTCTGATCGAAAACGGCGTCGCCGCCGAACGTCTTTCGGCTGCCGGATTCGGCTCTGCCCATCCCATCGCTCCCAACACCAGCGAAGCCAACCGGGCGAAAAACCGCCGGGTGGAACTTTACATGTTCATTTCGAACGAAACTCCGGTCGATACGGCCAAGCAGCAAAGTATTCTCGACGCCTTGGGCAAACTCCAGAAATAATTCCGTTCCCTTCGGAGAACGGAGGCAATTGCTTCCGTTCTTTTTCCTCCGTGTATTCAGCCGTTGTCTTGCTTGATGCTCTCTACCGTTATTCACAATGAGTTGTTTTCGCGGCCGCAATGCCAGATACGATTCGAGTCATACAAGGATAAGACTAGGTAGGATTGAAAAAGAAAAAAGGGTTCGTCCGGCTTAGTAGCCGAACACGAGTTTGAGGAGGAAAAAGAACAGTGCAGCCATGGAAGCCGCAGCGGGAAGGGTGATGACCCACGCGAGTGCTATCGGTTTCATCAAGGCCCAGTTGGCGTTGCGGTTGAGCATGCCGATCCCGATGATGGCCCCCACGAGGATGTGGGTCGAGGAAACGGGGATCCCCAAAACGGTGGCGAGCATGATGATAAACGTCGCCCCGAGTTCAGCTGCGAAGCCGGTGACGGGGAAAATCTCGGTAATCCGGCTTCCCACCGTGTCGATGACCTCTTTACCGATAAACCAGAGCCCCGCGACAAGGGCGATGCCGAACGTTGCCATCGCCGCAACCGGAACCGCGGATTCGGCATTGATCTGCCCTGTGGCAAGAATGTCGATGATCGCGGCAAACGGTCCGATGGCGTTGGCGATATCGTTTGCACCGTGGCTGAACGCGAATGCCGAAGCGGTCAGAACCTGCAGCATGCTGAAAAGGCGCATCGTCGCTTTGTGCGGCGTGTCTTTGTGCATCACTTTGATAATCGCAAAGACGATACCGTAGGTCAGCGTTGAGAATGTCGCGATTAACAGGAAAATCTGGGCGTCGTTAAAGCCGAGATTAGCGTGTTTGAGCCCTTTGAACAGCAGCATGCTTGCAATCATGGCTACCCCGAAAGCCGCAACGAGCGGTGCGTGGGTACGCAGGGCGTAAAAGGCGTTCGATTTCTTTTTGAGACGGTTAAGCTCGTGAACCTGTTCTTCGTAGCGCGCTTTTTCTTCGGTCGAAGCGGTCGCTTCGTTATGGGCGGCTTTAAGAGAACTGAGCTGATCTTTGATAGAGTCGATATGGGCCTGGACCGTATCGTTATAATCGAGAATATATTTTTTCAGGTACCAGTAAATGGCGTATGACGCCATCCCCCCCAGAATCGGAGAAACGACCCAGCTGATGGCAATCTTGGTGATCTGGTCCCAGTGGACCAGGTCGAAGACGCTCTCTCCCTGGCTCATCGTCGCGTATCCCAGCGCTATCGAACCGCCAAGCACCCCGCCGACGATTGAATGGGTGGTTGATACGGGATACCCTTTCATCGATGCGAACAGCAGCCATGTCGCGGCGGAGAGGAGCGATCCCATCATGACGAATACGAGAAGCATCGGATCGAAATCCATTGCCGAAAGATCAACGATCCCTTTACGGATGGTGTTGGTGACTTCGGCCCCCGCGAGCATAGCACCGCTTAGTTCGAAGATCGCGGCGATGATAAGCGCTTGTTTGACGGTCAACGTCTTGGCACCGACGCTTGTTCCGAATGAGTTGGCCACGTCGTTTCCGCCGATGTTGAATGCCATGAAAATTCCGAACAGCGTCGCGAGGATAAAGAGGGTGTGGTGGTTTTGGAGGTAATCCAAACCCCAGACCATGAACAAGGCGGTGGCAAGGACGAAAATACCGCCGAAAAAGAGGTTGTCGCGAGAGAACATTAAAGCTCCGTTGGTTTAGGTATAGTGATGGAAAACGTTATTATATTACAGAACGGTTACGTTCATGTTACAAAACGGTTACGCCGTCCCGACAAAGGGGACGCCGTGTAGAGGATCAGGGAAGAAGGGTTGCTTTGAGGATTTTTTGGGCCTGAAGGGGACGGTCTCCGCCCCGCTGACCGTTGGTCGGAACGTTATTGAGTTTGGCCAGGGTATCCATGCCCGATACGACCCGGCCGAAGATTGTATGATAGCCGTTAAGCCACGGGGTAGGGGCAGTCGTGATGAAAAACTGGCTTCCGTTGGTACGCGGTCCGGCGTTTGCCATTGCAAGGATGCCGGGTTTGTCGAAAACGACTCCCGATTTGAATTCGTCTTTAAAAGGTTTTTTCCAGATTGATTCGCCGCCGGTACCCGTGCCGGTAGGATCTCCCCCCTGGATCATAAAGTTTTTGATGATACGGTGGAAGCTTAGGCCGTTGTAATAGCCGTTTTTGACGTGGGTGGTGAAATTTTCTACCGCCAAAGGGGCGACCGAGGAGTAGAGCTCGAGGGTGATCTCCCCCTGTGTCGTTTGCAGCATAACGCGGGGATTGGCTGCGGCGAAAACCGTGACGGCGGCAATGAAAAAGGCAACTAAAATACGCACTGAAGACTCCTGCGGTTTGGATAAGATGTTCCGGGAAACGGTTCTCCGTTTACGTAACGGGAACGTCCGAATTTGAAACCAAGATTATAGTCGCCGTATCTGATGCACGGCTTAGTTCGAAGGTACAATCGGGTGTTTCGGAGAAATCAAGGAGGTAAAGATGGGGAATACGGATGCCGCTGATCATGTCCGGGGTTGCGAGAAGGAGGTTGTCGAGATTCTGGTATTGGAGGCTGAACCCGGGCTGCAGGATGCGGCAGTTGAGCCCCAGGTATTCATCGATCGCTTTTTTGTATTCGACCAGCATCGCCGGCTCCGGCAGAACGACCATCACTTCATGTGCGGCACTCTCCTGAAGACGGCGGCGTAATTCACTCAAAAGGATAAACAGCGCCTGGGCGGCAGTGGCGTTGAGAATCGCGACGTTGTCCGAATATCGATAGCGGTTGAGAAGGAAAAAGGTGTTTTCCAGCGTATCGGGCTCGCTCATCGTCGATAAAAGAAGCCATCGCTCCCCCCGCATCGCTTTGAGTTTTTCAAGAAACGGTCCTTCCATACGGTCGGTGTCGTCGCACATGATGATCCTGATATCTTCGGTGATTTCGCCTGCCGCATCGAACTCTTCGGGAGTGCAAAAACGGATGGAATCCAGCGGAATACTGAAGGCTCCGTACTCCATCAGAGATATCCATTTGTCCCGTAAAAGTTCCCCCGCCAGGGATGTGGGCGTCACGATCAGAACGACGCAGGTGCGGTCGCGTAAAACTTCGGCGACGGCTCTTCGCAGCAGCAATGTACTTTTGCCGCTTCCCGAGGCTCCATAGAGGGTGGTGCACGCGTCGCTGAAAGGAGTATCCAAAAAAAGATACTGCTCATCCGAGAGAAAAGAACCGAACGGCTCCTTCGGCGTCGGGAGAAGGAGGCGATGCGCGTTAAGCGAACCAATTGTTCTGAGAGCCGAATAAGGCTCGTCGGCATATTCGGCGAGCGCCTCGAGTTTTGAGAGAGCCTCGGCGGGTGAATCGTCGGCAAAGACGACGCGTGATGGGGGAAGGAGGTCGTGAAAAGAGGAATCGAGCGTTTCGTACTCTTCTTTGCGTAGATTTTCCATCCAGATAAAACGGGTAAGGGGGGTGGAATCGAACGAGACGACGTCGGCTATTTTGCGGCGGATTGCCGATTCGACTGTATCAAAACGGGTCGAGGCTTCTTGCTTACGCCGTGTTGAAGCCTTAGACAGAGTAGCTTCCCTCACGTCATCGAGGTTCCATGAAATTTTCTCTCCGTAATACAGGCCGCGGCGGGGCAGAAAAAAGAGGATGTCGACGGGAACCGCGCGTTCGTGCAGATAAAGGGTGTAGTCGGCAAAAAAATGACCTTCACCCGCACGTACGACATCCGAAAAAACGAAGACATCAGAAGGCTTGGAGGACTTTGGCGTAGAGTCCGAAGAAGGTTTGGGGGAGAAAATACGCTGTAATAATTTTACGAACACTCGAACCCTTTCCCTGATTGTTAAGACGGCGCCATCGCAATGGCAGACACATAATAATAAACGATTATAACCAATCTTGAGTGCGGAAAGTATAGTGCAAGATTATTAATGGGAAAAGAAGAAAGCCGGAAGGGGGAACCTTCCAGGCATTAAGGGGTGATTATTTGCCGGCAGCTACGCTGTCTTTAAGACTTTTGCCCGGTTTGAATTTTGGAACCATTTTGTCTTTTGTGCTGTACGTTTTAGACGTTCCCGGTACTTTACCGCTTTTACCTTTTTGCAAAGATGAGCTGAAGCTGCCGAAACCGACGAGCGCGACTTCTTCTTTTGCTACGAGAGCAGCTGTTACCGCTTCAGTGAAAGCTTTGATCGCTGTTTCCGCTTCAACTTTTGTTTTGTAGCCGCCGCTTTTTTGAACCAATTCTACGAATTGCGCTTTATTCATTTATTGCCCTTAATATAGATCTGTGAATCCTACTCAAACCCCAGCGCTTACGAGGAAACGGAAGGGTGAGCGTTTCAGCCGCGAATACTTTAATATCTCTTGGCTTAAAATTTTCTTCTTTTTTGTATTTTATTGAGAAGTTTTGTGATTTTGTTTGGTTTTCGATTGTTTTTTTGCCCGAAAACGGTGCTGCCGCTGAGGATTGCGGGGAGGACCGGGTGTTTACCCTTTATAAGAAGAGATAAATTTTTGCTCCAGAGCGAACAACGCTGAAACACGTTAGGCGAAGCCGAGATTGACAAAAAGACCTCTTCCAGACCGATCCGTTCTTGTTCCGTCAAGCTGCTCATGATTTCTCCCCAAGTTTATTTATTTTCCGTACGACACGGATGATTTCATCGTCTTCAAGCATCCCCAGCATTTCGATCACCGCTTTGGCAGCCTGGGGTTTCGCATTCCCAAGCCTCCAGTCCTGATAGGTACGCATCGAAATACCCAGTTCCTGAGCCATCTCCTTTTGGGAAATCTTCTTGCCGTTGCGCTGTGCTTCTACGGCGTTGTGTAGAAGATTAAAAAGATCACTCATTTCCATCGCTCCATTGTAATATCCTTTTCTTAAATAAAACATAAAACCGTATAAAAAATGTAAAAAAATATACTAAATATGATTATTTATGTAGTTAATACACAATTAATAAAACAAAGCATTTATTATTCCATATTTAATATTAATAAAACAGTATCAAATACACAGAAAACCGTATAAAAAAGATTACTAAAGATGGAATGCTGAGGACGAAGGAAATCGGGGCGGTTGCGCCGGAGGGCACAATGAGCCAGGGTACTTTTATCGCGGGAGGGGAGGGCTTGGGAAACGGCGAAGGGGCTTAGGGGAGCCTGCTACGCAAAAGCAAAGAAGGGAAAAACGGGGTCGGAAGAGGAACGATCAGGAGAGGAAATCGGTGTAGTCGTATCGGGAAAGGTCGACGTAGAAATCCCCCTCTTTCTGGATGATACGCGGGTCACTGCCGAATGCGGCTTCGAAACGGCGTCGGACCTGTTTGCGTTCTTCGGAATCCATGCCGATGAATTTCAGATAGCGTTTGAGTTCGATGAGGCCGTTAGCGATCGGAGCGGGCTGGGGGGAAGAGGAGGTGACATCGACGTCGTGAATGTTTGCGTCGTGGGAAAGGAGGAGTTTGGTATTGATCACTTCCAGGATGCTTTTGAGCTGCTCGTCTTTGGCGGTGTAGATCTCTTCGATCCGCTGACGTTCCGCGATCAGCATCTGCTCTTTGTCGTTCACGAGGCGGTCGATCTTGGCCTCGAGCTCTTTGATCTTGAGTTTGAGCTGCTGATTCTCTTTTTGATAAAGGGAGATAATCATGCCGACCGTCGTTTTCGGCGCCTGGGGAGCTGTGGCGGCCGGTTTGGACGATGGGGCTGTTTTCTCGTCGTCGAGAGAACTTTTGGGAACGATGATGTAGGTGATGCCCCCTTCGATGATATAGTTGAGACGTTTTGTCCGAAGTTTGTTGTGAATCATCTCTTTGGACATTTTGAATGTTTTGGCGTATTCGTCGATCGTAAAACGCATGCCGTGCTCCTTGCGGGTATCGTATCCGTTATCTTAGCGAAAAATTCTTTTTCCCTCTATTCTTTTGTACTGCGTGAGGGGGCGGCGTGGAGCTTGGGAGGGGGAATGATGGCACCCTGGCGCATCCAGATGAGATAGGCGTGGCGTTCGATTTTGTGTTTGTCCGAAAAGGTATGCAGCGAGCTGTGGCGGAATTCACATTGTCTTAAAAGGGTGTGGAAATCGGGGTTGTGCTGTAAAAATGCTTCCAGCGATCGGTAGGCAGCGTCCGAGATGATCACGGTATTGACGAGAAGGTTTTTGATTTCGATGTAGCGGGCGCATTCGTTCAGACCGTCTCCGACGTAGTTGTCCTGGCCCAGGATATCTTCGAAACGGAAAATTTTGCCGGTGTGGACGGCGACCCGTATCCCCTGAAAATAAGGGTATTCTTTGGCGATATAATCGGAAAAATGGAGCAAAGAGAGCCCCAGTATCGGGCCGAACCCTTTGAGATCGGGGTGCAGTACGCAGTAAAACCCGTCTCCGGTGGGAATGAGCCCCAGCAGCATCCGTTTCATGGGGATTCCGGAAGACTTGAGCATCATCTTGAGCATTTTGCGATAGGTATGCGAAAGATAGGAGATGATCTCCAGCTGCCGCGTCATCGGCAAACGGGAAAAATCGATGATGTCGATCAGAACGATATCGGTCTCGATGGGATGCTGTGTCATGCGGTGTCTTTGGATCGAAGAATTTGCGCCATTGTAGTCTAAATCGGCTGAGATGTTCAAAACTTCGGCACGAGGGGGCGGGGAATGTTACCGAAATGTGTTACCATTTCCGAAAAATCCCCCAAGTGAGGGCAGTATGCAAAAACGAACCAAAATTTTAGCTACCGTCGGACCGTCGTCCGATACGGTCGAGACACTATCGGCAATGATCCGTGCGGGAGTCAACGTCTTTCGTCTGAACTTTTCGCACGGGAGCCACGAATACCACGCGGGAGTACTCGAAAACATCCGAACGGCGATGCGCGAAACGGGGCTCATCGTCGGCGTGCTTCAGGACATTTCCGGTCCCAAGATCCGTGTCGGCAGACTGCGCGAGGATTTTTTGCTCGAAAGCGACGATCGGATCGATTTTTATTACGACCGGATCGAAGGGGAAAAAGTCGGCCCGAAACATTACCGCCTGTCGATCAACCAGCCCGATATCCTTAAAATGCTCAAAATCGGGGATGCCATTTACCTGTACGACGGAAACATCCGCGCCAAAATACTCGAGTGCACCCCCCAATACGTCAGCGCAACCGTTGAAAACCACGGGAAACTCTCTTCGAATAAAGGGGTGAATTTCCCCAATACGGCGCTGGGGATTGACGTTTTGACCGAAAAGGACAAAGCCGATATGGCCTGGGGGGTTCGTCACGGTGTCGATTTCATGGCGATTTCGTTTGTCCAAAACGCCCGCGACATGATCCAGGCCCGCGAGGTGGTTCGCGAGTGCGGCGGAGAAGTGCAGCTGTTTGCCAAAATCGAAAAATTCGACGCGGTCGAAAACATCGACGAGATCCTGCGCCATTCGGACGGATTGATGGTCGCCCGCGGCGATCTGGGGATCGAAGTCCCCTACCATCGCGTTCCGACGATTCAAAAAATGTTGATCCGAAAAGCAAACGAGCACTCCAAACCCGTCATTACCGCGACGCAGATGCTGTTGTCGATGACGGAGAAAGAGTCGGCTACCCGGGCCGAGATCAGCGACGTTGCCAATGCCGTTCTCGACGGAACCGATGCGGTGATGCTCTCCGAGGAGAGCGCCGTCGGGAAAAACCCCGTTCTGGCCGTCGAGACGATGGTCAACACTATCCGTTCGATCGAAGAGATTTATCCGTACGGAAAATTCGACTTCGGGTACGACGACGCGATGGACGTTGTCAACGAATCGGCCGTTCGGTTGGGGGATTCGCTAAATGCCGAGGGGATCATTTCCATGACGACGTCGGGGCAGTCGGCGAAAAAACTTTCCCGTTACCGCCCGAAAATGACCATTTACGCCGCGACGCACGAAGAGCGGGTCGCACGGCTGCTGACGATGGTCTGGGGGGTCGTCCCCGCTTACCTGACGAAAAAAGGGCGTCTGGAAGAGATGCTCAGCGATGTGATTCACAGCGGGCTCAAACGCAACATCATCGACAAAAACAACACCTACATATTTACGGCGGGATACCCGATCGGTACGCCGGGCACGACAAACGTCATCCGTATCCTGCGCGAAAACGAATTGACGTTTTTCGGAGAAACGAAACCGTTGCCCGCCAAAAGCAAAAAAAACGAGGAGACTAACGTTCCGACCCTCTTTTAAAGTGGATCGGAAAATGCTTTTTCTCCGATGAGGGGCCGTTAGAGTTTTGTTTCGTCATCCCCATCAGTCGCCCCTCGAAACCGCTTCGCTTTACGCTACAATTTCAGTATGAATACCGATACCCTTTTTAGCAAGCCGATCTCCAAGCAGTTTGAATTCGATGCCGACGTCGCCGCCGTTTTCGACGATATGCTGGTCCGTTCCGTCCCGTTTTACAAAGAGTCCCAGGCGTTGACGCGCCGGTTTGCGGCCAACGCCCTCTCAGAGGGGGGGATAGTATACGATCTGGGGTGCTCGACGGCGTCGATGCTCCTCGAGATCGAACGCTCGCTGCCCAAAAACGGTACCGTTCGGCTGGTCGGGATCGACAACTCTGCGGCGATGATCGAGCATGCACGGAAAAAGACCGAAGCGTTCGGGTCGAGGATCGAACTCGTGGAAGGGGATATTTTGACGTACCCATACGAAAAAGCGCGGGTGGTTATCAGCAATTACACCCTGCAGTTTATCCGCCCGATGCAACGCGAAGGGCTTTTGCGAACGATTGCCGATGCTCTCGAAGAAGGGGGAGTGTTCCTCTTTAGCGAAAAAGTCGTCAGCGATGATCCGCGGCTTAACAAGGAACTCATCGACTGCTATTACGATTTTAAAAAGACGCAGGGGTACAGCGAATATGAAATCATGCAAAAACGCGAAGCGCTCGAAAACGTCCTGATCCCTTACACGATGAACGAAAACGTATCGATGGCGAAAAACAGCGGGTTCAAAACGTGCGACGTCCTGTTCCGCTGGGCCAATTTCGCGACTTTTATCGCGATTCGCTAACCGCGGACGTTACTGGACGCTTCCGCGTATCGGGTTTCGGAACGCCTCTTTGACGTCGGAGTAGTCGACGATATTTTTATCGCACTCTTTGTGATAATAACCCTGTACGTCGTAGTATTCTTCACACTCGCTGTAGTAGCGCAGGCTCACACCCCGTTCGTTGAAGCATCCGCCCGCGACGAAGGGCAGCAAAAAAAGGAGCAGTTTTTTCTTCATGAGGGCATTGTAGCTCATCTGGGTTTAAATCCCTCCGTACTTTTGCAGTAGGCTTTCAAAAAGCACTCGGTATCGCATTTTGGATTTTTGGCGGTGCAGATATAGCGGCCGAAGAGCACCAGCCCCTGATGGAGGCGGTGCAGATCGGTTTTGAACTTTTTGACCAGTGTCGCTTCGGTGGCGACGGCCGTGGCGTCGTCGCTGAGACCGAGCCGGTGGCTGACGCGGAATACATGTGTATCCACGGCCATCAGATTGGCTTCGGTGTATTCGATAAGGACGACATGGGCCGTTTTCTGGCCGACGCCGGCCAGGGTCGTCAGCTCTTTTTCATCCAGCGGGATCTCTCCGCCGTATACGTCGACGACCCGTTGAGCCATCTTGACCAGGTTGATCGCCTTGTTGTTGAAAAACGAACAGCTCTGGATCAGCCGTTTGACCTCTTCGATATCGGCGCGGGCGAGGTGTGCGGGGGTAGGATAGGCGTCGAACAGGGCGGGTGTGATGAGGTTGACCCGTTTGTCGGTGCACTGGGCCGAGAGGGCGACGGCGACGACGAGTTCATAGAGGTTCGTGTAGGAGAGTTCCGTGACCGCTTCGGGATAGCGTTCCAAAAGAGCCGATTTGATCGCTTCTATCTCTTTTTTTGTCGCTTTTTTCATCATCCGATTCCGTTTTTGGGGCGTATTGTAGCATGATCGAAAAAAAAACATGAACCACGGTGTTTTTGTGTTACAATAGCTGCTTTTCATGCAATCCGTACGCGGTGTATTCGGGAAAGGGAGCAAGTTTTGGGATTGACGGGCTGGTTTCAAAAACTAAGAGGCGCGGGTAAGGGTCGGTTCGCGCAAGAGAATGAACAGATCATCAACAAGTCGCTGTTTTACAAAATCCTCGACGCTGACCCTTCCGCTGTCCTTTTTTTCACGAAAGAGGGGGGATGGATCGGGGCGAACAAAACCTTTTTCAATCTGGTCCCTCTGCAAAACATCGAACAGCTCCGTTCGGGGTACGAAAGTATTCGCGAACTTTTCGACCATGAAGACGAAGAAGTTTTTACCGAATACGACAAAAGCTGGCTCGATTACATCCGTACCCATTGCCCTTCGGGATACGGTGTCGGGATCACCGACCGTTCCGGAAAACTCCGTTCGTTCTCGGCGACTGCGACGCTGATGGAGGGAGAAGGGGTCGAACTCTATCTTCTGCGGCTTCAGGACCGTACCGCGGAGACCGATCTCCAAGAAGAGGTAAGACGGACCGAACAGCTCAAAAGCAAGTTTCTCTCGAACATCGGGCATGAATTCCGCACCCCCATGAACGGCATCTTGGGATTTGTCGAGCTCCTCTCCAAAACGTCGCCGACCGAGACGCAGGCCGAATACATCCGTTCGGTTCAGAGCTCGGCCCGCAACCTGATGGCGAACATCGAAAACCTTCTGGATCTGGCCCAGATGCAAAACGGCCGTCTCAGCCTCAACGACAGCGAGTTCGAGGTTATCGCCGAGATGGAAGAACTCGGGAAAAACTGCGTTTCAACGGGGAGCGACAAGGGGATCAACGTATCGTTTTTCATCGATCCTAAGCTCCCGAGCCGCCTGATCGGCGATATCCGCAAAATCCGGCAGGTGCTAAACAACCTCTATGCCAACGCCCTAAAATTCACCCCTTCGGGAGGACGGATTACGGTTGAGGTCAAGCTTCTCAAGCGCAACACTTCAGGAAGCTTTAACGTCGGTTTCAGCGTCAAAGATACCGGCAAAGGGATCAGCAAGTCCGAATTGGGCAACATCACCCGCCCTTTCGTTTCGGGGGATCACGCGGATAATCGGCTGGGAGTGGGACTCAGCCTTTCACACGGTTTGATTTCCCTGATGGGTGGCGAACTTAAAATCGCCAGTGAGGAGGGGAAAGGATCGACTTTCAGTTTCGCCCTGACGATGGAAGGCTCGTCCGATCACGCCTTGAACATGATCAATGCCCACAGCGTCAAAGTGGTACTGATCGACGAGAAACGGCTTGACGACGCCAACCACCTCACCAACTATCTTCGCAGTTTCGGCGTCAGCGTCACCAAAGTGCAGATGATCGACGAAACACTCTTCGACAACGCCGAAGTAGTTTACCTGATCGCGTCGCAGGAAAAAGGGGATTGGGTGATGAAGCTCGAGCGGCTGAACCGTACCTGTAAAACCGTCTTGCTGCTGGACGCAAACGAACGTCTCCAGGCCAAAATGCTTCATGTGGTGGACAAGGCGTTGCACAAGCCGTTGCTTCCGCGCACGCTGTACTCCCATCTTTCGGAAATTCTGAATCTTCCGCGCCCTGCTGCCGCCGTCGCACCGACGCAACTTCAACGCGGGGTCAGTGCACTGGTCGTCGAGGACAACCTGATCAACCAGCGACTGATCAAATTGCTGCTTCGCGAATACGGTATCGGGGTGACCGCCGTGTCCAACGGTGACGAAGCGGTCGAAGTGTGCCGTAGCCACCGTTACGATATCGTATTCATGGATATCGATATGCCGATCAAAGACGGGATTCTGGCGACTCAGGAGATCAAAGCCCAAGAGGGGCCCTTGCACCGTATGCCGATTATCGCCCTGACGGCGCTGGCGATGGAAGGGGACCGGGAGTATATCCTCGAGCGGGGGCTGGACGATTACCTCTCCAAACCTCTCACGCGCGAAAAACTGGAGTACGTTCTCCGGAAATATCTGCACGATCCGTTGTAAGGAGCGAACATGCACTACATCGAGAGTTTTCTTCAAGCCTATCCGGAGACCATCGAGCTGTTAACTTCCTGCGCCAGACTCCACACCGATCCGATGGTGTATGCCGATATGTCCGGCGGAGTTGTAGGATGCAACGCTCAACTGCTCGATTTGCTGGGGGGAGAGGATGTCGCTTCGCTCCCCTCTTTGTTGGCATGGTTTGAACCCTTCGGGGTCGAAATATCGTTTTTACTGTCGCAACCGGGGCGATATCGGGGAAAAATGAGGGCCGGAGGGGCGGAATACAGCGTGGCGGTCAAATCCGAGGTGATCATGATCGGCCGCACTCCGATCATCGGGGTCGTATTTCAAGACACCACGGTTCTCGAGCGGGCGAAAGCCGCGGAACGTTATTTCGAGCATTTCAAAAAGAAATTTCTTACCAATATCTCCCATGAATTCCGCACTCCCATGAATGCTATTATCGGTTTTACCGATCTGCTCAAAAACAGCCCTCTGGGATCGTGGCAGCAGGAATACGTCGATATGACGAGCCGAAGTGCGCTTTCGATGATGCGCAATATCGAAAATCTCCTCGAACTGATGCAGGTGGAGAGCGGAAGCGTTTACATGAACCTTTCGCCGTTCAATCCCCTGGAGGTCTATGAGAACTTTTCGATGCAGTTCGAAGACCTCGCATCGGCCAAAGACATACACCTGATGTTTCTGATCGATCCCCACCTTCCCAAAAAGATGGTGGGAGACCAGGACAAAATTCTGACCGTCATGCGTAACCTGATTCAAAACGGGATCAAGTTTACCGAAGAGGGGGGACAGGTCCTCGTTGAAATCCTGATCGTACAGGAAGAAGCCGGCCGCATTGAGGTCGAATACGCGGTCAGCGATACGGGGATCGGGATCGAACCCGAAAAAATCAAAACCCTGCTGCGCCCGTTCGCGTCGGCGTGGGAGAACCAGCGGCGCGGAAAAGACGGCATGGGGATCGGGCTGAGTCTCAGCCACAAATACGTCGATATGATGGATTCGCATCTGATGCTCGCTTCCGAGCCGGGAAAAGGGTCGCGTTTTTCGTTTCGTATCGTCCACGAGATCACCGAAGCGGGGACGTTTGATTTTGTCGAGGGGACGCGCTCTCTCATTTACACGCACGACCGTCATTTTTCAACCCAGGGAGCGCTGCTCTACAAATATCTTGAGCTTTTCAAGGTGCGGGTCAAAGGGATACACGATCTGGTGAACACGGCGTTGCACGAAAGCGACGTTCTGTTCCTGGACGTTCCCCACCTCTCTCCCTCGCAGGTGAACGCGATCAAATCAACCTATCCGAACCTTCAGGTCGTCCCGATCATGAAGTTCGAATACGGCGAAGAGGCCGATGCGATCGTCGAATCGGTAGAATCGATCGTGACGCTTCCCATTTTGCCCGGTGCACTGCATAAAACGCTCGCGGTCGTGTGGAACAAAATGCCCAAAGAATACATCTCCCGCAGCCCTGAAGTGCAGAGCATTCCGCGTCAGGAAGAGATCAAGATCCTGATCGCCGAGGATAACCTGATCAACCTGAAACTGCTCGAAACGATTCTGCGGCAGGAGCGCTTCCAGGTGGTGGCGGTCGACAACGGCCAAAAAGCGGTCGACGCTTATCTCAAAGAGCCGTTCGATCTCGTCGTGATGGACATCGACATGCCGGTCATGGACGGTCTGACGGCGACGAGGCTGATCAAAGAGATCGACAAACGCGACCAGCGGGGATTCGTCCCTGTCATCGCCCTTACCGCGCATGCCCTCATCGGAGACCGTGAACGGATCGTGGCGGCGGGACTCGATGCGCACCTTGCCAAACCGATCGACAAACATTTCCTTCTCCAGACGATAGAACGCTATCTCAAAACGGCCCAATCGCAACGGCTGGAGAACGCCGTTTAATTTCGGTTATTTTTTGCGTACTATACTCTCAAATGTATTATAATGCCGAAATCAAAATCCCTGTGCAGACAGGGAATACAAGGAAAGCAATGAAGCGTTTTTATACCGCTTGGGTTTTGGGTTTGTTGTTGGGTGCCCCGATGGCGTCCGCGGGTGTTCTGGCAACGGTCAACGGTGACGAAATCACCTCCGAGGAAGTCAACAAGGTATTGATGGAAGGGACACAGGGACGGTTCGACTCACTCCCCGCAGACAAACAAAACGAATTGCGCCAGCGGATCATCGAAGGGATGATCGCACAGGAACTGGTCTACGACGATGCCAAACGCACCGGCGTCCTCGAATCCAAAGAGTACAAGCAGGAGCTCGAAGCGCTGGTCAGCCGTCTCAAAGTGCAGCTGGCTGCGAAGATCTGGGAAAAAGAGCAGTTCGATTCGATCAACATCGACGCGAAAGAGGTAAAAGCCTATTACGATGCGAATGCCGACGAGTTCGTCGACAAAGAAAAAATCCGCGCCCGCCATATCCTGGTGAAAACGAAAGCCGAAGCCGAAGCGGTGATCAAAAGCATGAAAGGGCTCAGCGGCGAAAAACTGCGTAACGAGTTCATCGCCCAGGCCAAGTCGAAATCGACGGGCCCCAGCGCCGCAAAGGGCGGAGATCTCGGATATTTCCCGCGCGGGCAGATGGTTCCTTCGTTCAATGACGCGGCGTTCGCGATGAAAGAGGGGACGATGTCGGCGAGTCCGGTCCAAAGCCAGTTCGGATATCACGTCATCTACATCGAAGACAAAAAAGCGGCGAAAAAACTCGGCTTTGACGAAGTGAAAAACTTTATCGAGCAGCGGCTCAAAATGGACAAATTCAAAGCACACATGGAGAAAAAAATGAACTCCCTGCGTGAAAAAGCCAAAATCACCTACACCAAATAAATCTTCTTTTCTTCTCTTCCCCCTCAGGGAAGAATTCCATTATCAACAATACCGGTGTCCATTATTATTAGGAAGTGTCAGAAAGTAGACTTCCCCCTCCTAAGAAGGGGAAAACGGAGAATTTTAGTTTCGGTCGATCGCGTTGAGGTCGCTGAACGCCTGTTTGACACGTTCGACGAGGGTTTTCTGCCCGTCGCGGAGCCATTTGCGCGGGTCGTAGTATTTTTTATTCGGTTTGTCTTCACCCTCAGGGTTTCCGATTTGCCCCTGCAGGTAATCTTTGTACTTTTCGTAGTAATTTTTGACCCCTTCCCAGGTCGCCCACTGGGTGTCGGTATCGATGTTCATTTTGATGACCCCGTAGCTGATCGCTTCACGGATCTCTTCGAGCGTTGAACCTGAGCCGCCGTGGAAGACGAAATCGACCGGTTTGTCCGATGCCGTGCCGAATTTTTCCTTGATGTATTTTTGCGAGTTGTCGAGGATAATCGGAGTGAGGACGACGTTGCCCGGTTTGTAGACGCCGTGGACGTTTCCGAACGATGCGGCAACGGTAAAGCGTTTGCTCACCGCACTCAGTTTTTCGTACGCGTACGCGACGTCTTCGGGCTGGGTGTAGAGAAGGGCGTTGTCGATGTTCGTGTTGTCGACGCCGTCTTCTTCGCCGCCGGTAACACCCAGTTCGATTTCGAGGGTCATACCGATTTTATCCATCCGCTTGAGGTATTCGACACACGTTGCAACGTTCTCTTCGAGACTTTCTTCGGAAAGATCGAGCATGTGGGAGCTGAAAAGCGGTTTGCCGTACTGGGCAAAATGTTTTTCGCCCGCGTCGAGCAGGGCATCGATCCACGGGAGCAGTTCGCGTGCCGCGTGGTCGGTATGCAAAATGACCGGGATACCGTATGCTTCGGCCATCATGTGCACGTGCATCGCACCGCTGATCGCTCCTGCGATCGCCGCTTTTTCGTTCTCGTTGCTTAAGCCCTTGCCCGCGTAATAGCTCGCTCCTCCGTTGGAAAACTGGACGATGACGGGAGAGTTGACCAGTTTGGCCGCTTCGAGGACGCCGTTGATCGAATCGGTACCGACGACGTTGACCGCCGGGAGGGCGAACCCTTCTTCTTTGGCGATTTCAAAGAGCTTTTGGACATCGTCGCCGAACACGACGCCCGGCTTGATCACTTCTAAAATACGTTTGGACATGCCTTGACCTCACAGTTAAAATAGTCGATATTATAGCCTCAGAGCAATAATGATACAATTAATCAAAAGAGCAAAGGAGCGGTAGAGGCGTGCGGACGGTTTTCGTGGTATTGTTTGCGTTCGCCCTGGCTGCCGGAAACGGTGAGACTCTCCCTTATTACACCCTTGCCGGGCCGCTGGAAAAAAACGCAGAATCATTTGAACGGTTAAGCAAGAAGCCCGTGATGGAAGCGCAAAGCGCAGGAATGCGTCAGTTTGTCGAAAAAATCCGCGTGACACTGGCCGAAGGCTCCCGAATCGCCCGCCTCCCCAAACCCGAAAACAGCCTTCTGGCCGCTTATCTGAGTGAATTGAGAGAACTCGAGCGCAGCAGGCAATCGATTGAAGCCCTCTACCGAAAATCTCTCTTGAGGGCGATCGAGAGTGACGATAAAAACAGTTTCGAACAGCTGGTGTCAATCCCTCTCGAGCCGTTGAATCATCCCCGCGTCCGCTCCGAAGCGATAGCCTTTTACGATCGGAACTATCCGAAAAAATCGCTCCCCTTCCTCGAAAAGCTCAAAGAGGAAGAGGCGCTGGAAAACCGCAGCATCCAGACGGCCCTGGTACAGGAACAGGCGTACGAAGAGCATCTGAAAATCCTCAAACGCTCCGAGGCGGCGGCGGTCAAAAAAACGGCCCAGATCGGGTCGCGCAACAGTGTCATCCTCAGTGCCGAGTCGGACGGGAAGGGGGGATACGAATTCGAAGCCGAAAATCTAAATCCCTACACGGTCACCCTGAACATCGATTTCGCGTCGATTCAGAACCTCAGGCCCTCGGGGAAGATCCCTTTTTTCATCGAAATTCCCGGAAACAGCCGGAAAAAAGTGCTCGGCCTTTCGCGCGTTTCCCCCACCGAAGGGGTCAATTATCGCGCCGCGTACGGATGGGTACGGGGGTCGGCATTTGCGGTCCATGACGATAATTACCGTTATGGCCTTCCCTTTTCGAAAGGATCGAACATCGTGGTGTCGCAAGGGTATCACGGCGGGATCACCCACAGGGGGCTTTCGGCCTACGCGATCGATTTTCCCGTTCCGGTCGGGACGCCGATCCATGCCGCCCGGGAGGGAATCGTCGTAGGTGCCGAAGGATCGCACGACAGGGGAGGATTGAGCCCTGATTTCCGCCAGTTCGCCAATTACGTCATCATCGAGCATAGCGACGGGACGATGGGTAATTATTACCATCTGATGCGGGGCGGAGCCGCGGTGCGCATCGGGCAGAAAGTGGCGCAGGGTGAGCTGATCGGTTACTCGGGTAATACCGGCTACAGCAGCGGTCCCCATCTGCATTTCAGCATCAGCAAAGTCGATCCGGTAACGATGCGCCGCCCGATGAATCTTCCGGTGAAAATCCAAACACGGGAAGGAATTGTGACTTTGCCACAAAAAGGGGACAGATATACGGTACAATAGACGCATGAGAATCACACTATGGGGTACGTATGCTTAAAACCGTCAAGTCCAAAATCATCTTTTCGACGCTTCTTTTCAGTTTTATGGGATTGGGCGCCATTTATTGGTATCTGACCACGACGTTTCACGATTTTTCAAACGAAACCGCAAAACGTTCACTGAACATGTTGAGCCAGTCGATTTTCCAGACCCTCTCGCAAAGCATGCTCGCGGGTGATCCCAAAGTCGTTGAAGAGGCGATCAAAAATGCCCAGACGATCGAAGGGATCGAAAAACTCAAAGTCGAGAAATCCCAGGCCGTTATCGATCTTTTCGGACTGGATGCCAAATTCTCCGATGAACCGATGGTCAAGGAGATCTTCAAAAACAAACAGCCCGTCGTGACCGAAAACACGAACGGTTCGCATACCATTCGCCTTCTTCAGCCGCTTGTCGCCGAAGATCGGTGTCTGGCATGCCATACCAACATTCAAAGCGGGGATGTACTGGGAGTCATGGACCTGGTCATTTCACTCGAGAAAAACGACGCGGAGATCAGCAAGACCGAAACGATTCTGCTGATCGCGCTGGGAATCGTCGTCATTACGTTCGTCTCGGTGCTGAACATCTTTTTCGGAAAAGAGGTCCTCAATCCGCTCGAAGGGTTGCGCAACCGGATCGGATCGCTGGTCAGCGGCGACAAAGACCTCACCAAACGGCTCGAAGTGACCAAAGAGGACGAGTTTTCCGAAGCGGCCCTTGCGGTCAACCGTTTTGTGGGGATGGTTCAGGAGACGGTGAACGAGGTCAAAGAACTCGGCCGTCAGAATTCGACGATCGCCACGACCATTACCGATGCGACCCGCAAGATTTCGGCCGGGGTGGAACAAGAGCGCCAGATCGTCGAAGCGACGACCCAAAAAAGCCATTCCATCAAAGAGATCCTCTCCGGGGCCATCGCAATCTCCGAGCAGACGCAGAAAAACGTTGCCAACGCCAACGAAGAACTGGTGACCGCCAAAGACGCCCTCTATAAGCTTGTCAGCGAAGTGGACGGCTATATCGAAACCGAACACGACATGGCATCCCAGCTCATCTCGCTGCGTCAGGACGCCGATCAGGTTAAAAACGTTCTGGGGGTTATCAAAGACATCGCCGACCAGACGAACCTTCTTGCCCTCAATGCCGCGATCGAAGCGGCACGGGCGGGCGAGCACGGACGCGGTTTCGCCGTGGTTGCCGATGAAGTGCGCAAACTGGCCGAACGGACCCAGAAAAGTCTGACGGAGATCGAAATCAGCGTCGGGACGATTGTGCAGGCGATCAACGACGTCAGCGATAAAATGGGTGAAAACGCCAAAAACATGAACGAGCTCACCGCCATTTCCAACGAAGTCGAAGAGAAAATTTCGGCGACATCGGGCGAGATGGAACGTTCCGTCGCCGTGGCGCAGCGTTCGTACAACGATTCGATCGAGGTGGTCGGTCACATCGAATGGATCATCGAGAAAATTTCGCAGATCAACGTCGTTTCCGAAAACAACCGCCACAGCGTTGAACAGATCGAAAACGACTCCCGTCAGCTTCTCGAAGTAGCACAGTCGCTCTCAGCACGCATCAACGAATTCAAGAGCTGAAGACACCGATCCAGTAGGTGTCCTGGGCCGTCGAAAGGACCCGATGCGGCATATGCGCGGGGATCAGGAGATGATCCCCCGCATGCAGTTCCAGCACCTCGCCCGCAATCTCGAGCATCGCTTCTCCCCGAATCAGCATGACCCATTCGTTTTCTTCCTGGTCGTACCATTCTCCCGGCGTTTTGAGGCATGAGCGTATCCCTTCGATACGGACTCCCGGACTTTCGAAAAGAGGGGTGAAGCGTTCGCCGTTTTCGGGCGGGGGGGGACCTTCAAATAGGTTGGACGGACGGATCAAGAAACACTCCTAAGTTAATGCGTGATATGATTTCGTTATTATAAGCCATAGAGTAAAGACAAAAAATGAAAAATATTGTACTGATCGGTTTTATGGGTGTGGGCAAAGGCTCGGTCGCGCGCGAGATCGTCAAACAGTCGGATATGATCGCCCTCGATACGGACGATATTATCGAAAGCATGGAAAACCGGAAGATCAAAAAAATTTTTGCCGAGGAAGGGGAGGAGTATTTTCGCGCTCTCGAGCGCAAAGTCGCCCTTTGGCTCCAAAAAGAGGTGCGCAGTACCCTTATTTCGACGGGTGGGGGTTTTTTTAAAGTTCCGAACCTCTCCAAAATCGGTACGGTCGTCTATCTGTACGCTCCGTTTGAAACAATCTACGGCCGTATTCTCGAGCATCCCAACGCCGAAAAGAAACTGCGCAAGCGTCCGTTGTTCCAGGATATCGAGAAAGCCAGAAAATTGTACGAAGAACGTTCGCCGCTGTATAAAAAAGCGGCCGATATCGTGATCGATGTCAGTGACAAAGATATTCCCCAGATCGCGAAGGAAATTCTCAAAAAGGTGAAGAAAGATGATTAAGATCGTAGCGGCGCTTTTGCTGGGTTCGGCGGTATTGTTCGGCGGTGAGGTAAAATGGGAAAAAGATCTCTCAAGCGCGATCGAACGCGCCGCAAAAGAGAAAAAGCCCCTGATGGTCGTAGTGACCAAGTACGGGTGCAAATGGTGCGACGTTTTGAAAAAAGAGACCCTCAAAAATCCGAAGGTTTCGGCAATTTTGAACCGTGATTTCGTGTCGTACGAAGGGGTGCTCGAAGAGGGGGGGGTCCCCCAGTCTCTGATGACCCCCGGGACGCCGGCGACATGGTTTATCAAAGGAAAAACCCCGATGTTCGAACCGATTATGGGGGCGGTGGGCGTCGAAGACTTTTTGTATGCGCTTGACACCGTCAAAAAAGAGTATGCCGCTCCGGCATCAAAAAAATAAAGGATAGCAATGACCCTTATCAACGCAAACGATTCGACGTTCCCCGCCGTCTTCGACGAACTTTTGGGACGGGGAAAAATGGATATGGAGCACGTCTCATCGATCGTCAAGGGACTCATCGACGAGATCCGCTCGGACAAGGACGATGCCCTGATTCGCCACATTGCAAAATTCGACCGATGGACCCCAAAGGAGGGGCAGGAACTGCGGATCGATCCTGCCGATATGAAAAAAGCGTACGACGCGCTGGATGCGGAGCTCAAAGCATCGCTCCATCTCGCGTACGACCGTATCCGGGCCTACCACGAAAAACAGCTGCCCAAGAGTTGGTTCGATACCGAAGCCAACGGAACGATACTGGGACAGAAGGTGACACCGGTCGATCGTGCGGGGCTGTATATTCCCGGCGGCAAAGCGGCTTATCCGAGCTCGCTGCTTATGAACGTTATTCCCGCCCAGGTTGCGGGAGTGGAACAGATCGTCGTTGCGACGCCGACGCCGGACAACGAGCCCAACGAGCTGCTGCTTGCCGCCTGCCACCTGTGCGGCGTGGACCAGGTATTTAAAGTCGGAGGTGCCAGCGCGATCGCCGCAATGGCGTACGGCACCCCGATGATTCCCAAAGTCGACGTCATCACGGGACCCGGGAACATTTTCGTCGCCACCGCGAAAAAAATGGTTTTCGGCGAAGTCAACATCGATATGATTGCCGGTCCCAGCGAGATCGGGGTACTCGCGGACGATTCGGCCAATCCCAACCACATCGCGATCGATCTGCTCTCACAGGCCGAGCACGACGAGATGGCCAGCTCGATCCTCATTACCCCTTCGCAAAAACTGGCCGATGCGTGCGCCGTTGAGATCGAGAAGTGGCTGAAAAAACTTCCCCGCGAGGCAATCGCCCGCAAATCCATCGAGGAACGGGCCGCGATCATCGTGACCGAGACGATGGAAGAAGCGGTCAAGCTGATGAACGAAATCGCTCCCGAGCACCTTGAGGTGGCGACGGACAATCCTTTTGCCCTTTTGCCCTCCATCAAGCACGCCGGCGCCATTTTCCTCGGACATTATACCCCCGAGGCGATCGGCGATTACGTTGCGGGTCCCAACCATACCCTTCCGACGGGGGGAACGGCGAAATTCTACTCTCCGCTTGGAGTCGAGAACTTTATGAAAAAATCGTCCATCATCGCCTTTTCGCGCGCCGCGATCAACGAAATCGGCGGTGCGTGCGCCCTTATCGCCCATACCGAAGGGCTCGGTGCGCATGAAGCGTCGGTCCGCGTCCGTCTGGGCGATTGATCAAAAAAACTGCATATAATCTTCAATAAAATTTCCCTTCACGCGGGGAAATCCCGTTTGGTTACACATATCAAAAAGTTATAGCAAAATCCCCGACCCATTTAGTTTCGGTTAAAGCAACTTTGGCTACCATCAACCCAGCAGTAATGCCGTCAAATGCCTGTAATCACGGCATATTATAAATGTTATTCGCTCAGGTAATAGAGCGGACAACACGACGTGAATCAGGAATAAGGAGAATATATGCAATTGGGTTTCTTGGTAGACCTTCGCCTCTGTATGGGCTGTAAGGGCTGTGAGATCGCCTGTAAAGTGGAAAACGAAGTTCCCCTTTCTACATGGCGCCTCCGTGTTAAATATGTCGACGTAGGGACCTTCCCCGAAACGAAACGGACGTTTACGCCGCTTCGCTGTAACCACTGTGCCAACGCACCGTGTGAGCGGATCTGCCCGGTCAGTGCGCTGCACTACCTTGAAAACGGCATCGTAAACATCGACAAAGAGCGTTGTATCGGGTGTGCCGGATGTGTTATGGCGTGTCCGTACGGCGCGATCTACATCGATCCGCAAACCCAAACTGCCGACAAATGTACCTACTGTGCCCACCGTATCGCCAGTGCGATGATGCCGGCGTGTGTCGTTGCGTGCCCGGTTGAAGCGAACATCTTCGGAGACCTCGACGATCCGACCTCGAACATCAGCAAATACATCCAGTCGCATCAGGGTAACGTCCAGGTACGTAAGCCTGAGCGCGGAACGTTCCCGCACCACTATTACGTCGGCGGCGGCAATGTGACGCTCAATCCTCTGGCGTCGGTACGCGAAGAGGGGCATAACCTCTTCAACAATATCACACATCTTCCCGTCGGAGGGCACTAATGGTACATGAAACAATTGCAGCGACCAATGCGGTCGTAGTTCTTGACGTGGCCCTTCCCGGCATCGTCTGGGGCTGGATCATTACGATGAACATGTGGGCGAAAAGTATCGGTACCGGTATCATCTTCCTCGCGTTTTATCTGTTGAAAAAACATCCGGAGCAGACAGGGTTTATCCGTTTCCCGGTAGTGGCGATTTCGATCGTCTTCATCCATATTTTCCTCTTCTTTACGGTGATCGACCTGCATCAGATGTTCCGTTTCTGGCACATCTTTTTCTACCCGCACCTGACGTCGGCGATTACGATCGGCGCATGGATGGCCACAGGGTTCGTCGGGCTGCTTTTCGGTATGGCGTATGCGATTTATCTGAAAAAAGACGAAGCGCTTTACGACAAACTGCTCGGATGGACGACGATTCTCGCCGTCCCCGTTACGCTTTATACCGCGGGTCTGATGGCGCAGTCGACGGCACGTGAAATCTGGCAGATGCCGACCGAGTCGGCGCAGATGATCCTTGCCGCGCTGCTGGCAGGTTCGGCAACGATGCTGCTGCTGGGTGGAAACAAGTTTTCCGACGCGATCAAAAAAGATCTCGCCCTCGTGCTGGGGCTGAGTGCTGCGGCAGCGTTTATCCTCTATATGGCGGAACTGATTTTCGGACCGATGAAAGCCGAAGAGGTTGCTGCAGTGCTCCATTACGTCAAAGGCGGTGAGTACACCGTAATGTTCTGGATCGGACAGGTGCTTGCGTTTATCGTTCCTATGGTACTCGTGTGCCTGAGCATTAAAAACCAGTCGTATTATCTGTTGAAAATCGCTGCCGTATCGGCATTGATCGGATTGTGGGTCAGCAAACACGTTTGGCTGGTCATCCCCCAATTGTTACCAATGAGCTAAAGAGGGTCAAATTATGATGTATTTGGAAAGTAGAAGAACATTTTTAAAAGGTGCCGCGTTGACCGTGACGGGCGCCGCAATCGCCAAAGGGGTGTTTACCGCCGACGCGGTCGCCGAATCGGTCGAAAAAAGCAAATTTACCAATACGCCGGACAGCCTCTCGTTTTATCCGCCGCTGGATCAGTGGAACCATTTCCAGGAGCTTGACGGCGTGGACTGGAAACGGGGCGGTATCGACCGTCACGGCGTTCAGAGCGAAGAAAATCCCGAAGGTATTTACGTCAATGACTACATGATCGTTCCGACGGCGTGTTCGAACTGTGAGGCATCATGCGGTCTGACGGCATGGATCGACAAGAAAACGTTTGTCGTCAAAAAATACATGGGTAACCCCCTTCACCCTGCGTCACGCGGACGTAACTGCGGTAAAGGGTACGCGGTTCAGTCGCAGATGTACGATCCGGACCGTATCCCGTTCCCTCTGAAACGGGCTCCGGGTTCCAAACGCGGCGAAGGTAAATGGATCCGTACGACGTGGGACGAAGCGATGACCACGATCGGTAAAAAAATGGGCGACACTCTCCGTAAAGGGGACGATCTCTCACGCAAATCGGTCATGTACCACGTCGGACGTCCGAACGAAAACGGTTTCGTTCCCCAGGTTTGGGAAACGCTGGGGGTTGATTCGTACAACTCGCACACGAACATCTGTTCGTCCAACGGCCGTACGCCTACGATCCAGTGGGCGAACGACGACCGTACCAGCCCGGACTGGGCAAACGCCAAACTGATTTTCCTCAACTCGTCGCATGCGGCGGATGCGGGACACTATTTCGCGCAGTCGGCCGCTTTTATCGCCGATGCCCGCAAGAAGGGTGCGAAAATGGTCGTTATGGACCCCCGTATGTCGAACTCGGCGGGGATGGCGGATCTTTGGATCGCCGCATGGCCGGGAACCGAGCCCGTGGTGTACCTCTATCTGGTCAACCGCATCCTTCAGGAAGGCAAAGCCGATAAAAAATTCGTCAAAAAATGGTTCAACTGGGACGTTTTGATGAATGACGACCGTCAGCTGAACCTGATGGTCGAAAAGGGCTATATTTCCAAGCTGCCTGCTGACAAAAGCTTCGAAAGCTACATGGAGCTGATGAAAGAGCTTTACGCCCCGTATACGCTCGAGTTCGCGGTCAAAGAGACGCACGTACCGGCGTACAAACTCGAAAAGCTCTACGAGATGTTCATCTGGGCCGGTGACGCTATTTCGACGTACATCTGGCGTGCGACCGCTGCGGGTAACCGCGGCGGATGGATGAGCGGGCGTGCGGCGTACCTTGCGATCGCCCTTCGCGGCGGCATCGGAACGGAAGGGGGAACTTTCTTCCACCACTGGCACGTTATCTCTGTCTCCGGTAAAGGCGGAAGCGCTACCGTCGGTCAGGGCGTCGCCGGTGCGGACGTACCGAAAGTCAAAGTGTGGAACGAACTGACGTGGCCGCCGGAATGGCCTCTCTCGACCTACGAGCTCTCTTACCTGCTGCCGCACCTTTTGAGTGATAAAGAGTGGCAGAAAAAATGGAACGACCGCGGATTGAACGTCCCGAGTAAGCTCGCCGTTTATATCCCGCGTATGTACAACCCGGTCTGGATCAACCCGGACGGTTTCCGCTGGATCGAAGTGCTGAAAAACGAAGAGATCATGGAACTCACCATGAACCTCTCTCCGGTATGGTCGGAAACAAACTGGTACATGGACTATGTTCTCCCCGTCGGTCTGGCGGGCGAACGCCACGACCAGCACTCCGAAGCGACCATGCCGGCCCGCTGGACGAGTTTCCGTCAGCCGGTACTGCGCGTAGCGCTGGAAAAATCGGGCTGGAAACCCAAAAATCCGGTTCGTGCGACCCTCGAAGCGCACATCAAAGCCGGTCTGGGCGAAGTCTGGGAAGAGAACGAGTTCTGGTTTGATCTGTGTGTCAACTACGTCGATCCCGACGGAAGCCTCGGCGTCAGAAAAATGTGGGAATCCAAACGTCATCCGGGCAAACCGGTTACGATCGCCGAATGGTACGATGCGGCGTTCGGTGACAACCTCCCCAAACTCAAAGAGACGGCAACGAACGATCCTCGCTACATGAACGAGGAATTCCCGGTCTACGCCTATCTGCGTGACCACGGCGTCTGGATGGAAGAGGACAAAATCTACCATGCTATGGAACGTGAACTGAAAATCGAAAACGGCGAAGTGAGTTCTCACGGCCATAAATTCGACGCGGCGTCTATGAGCGTGGGTGCGGGCGGCGTCATCACCGCTGCCGACCATCACGGGCACCGTTCGGCGATCGGGGTCGAGGTCGACGGTAAAAAAGTCGAAGGTTTCGCGACGCTGTCGAAAAAACTCGAGTTCTACTCGCAGTGGTTCGCCGAGTGGAAATGGGCCGAATACGCCGTACCGTTCTATCCGCGTAACGACAAAGAAAAAGCGGAAATGGAGCACATCGTATCGCACGTCAACCACATGTACATGAAAGAGGAGAACTCGTTCGCACTGAACACCGTTTTCCGTCTGCCGTACAACATTCACACCCGTTCGGCGAACTCCAAGCACCTGATGGAAATCAGCCAGAACCACGATCCTATCTGGATCAATACGGTCGATGCGAAACGCCTCGGATTCAAACGCGGCGATGCGATCCGCGTCAAAATCGTCGATACCGTTTCGGGTCTTGAGAGCGGTTTCTTCGTCGCGATGGCGGTTCCGACCGAGGGGGTACTCCCCGGAACGCTGGCATGTTCGCACCACGGCGGGCGCTGGAAACTCACCAATGCGGTTGCGGTTCCTAACGGCGTCAGCGACGGTAAAGTGGCAACGGGCGCCGCTCCGCGCGATCTGAACAACAAAGAGTTCCTCAAAGAATCACCGGATAACGCCGGTCGTGCAGGCGCTCAGACGATCATCGACGATTACGAGGGAACTACCGGGCTCAACAGCTTCGGTGTACCGGTTGCCGAAGTCCAGATGGATGGAAAAGTCGGTAAACTCAAATACGTCGAGGGGATCAAACCGTTCGAAACAAAACGTTTTGCTCAGTATAACGCAGACTCCGTCAACGTATGGTGGGACGGCCTTTCGGGCTCATGGCAAAATGCCGTCGCCGCGGCCCATCCCGACCCGGTGTCGGGTATGCACTGCTGGCACCACAAGGTTCTCCTCGAGCCGGCGCAGGCGGGAGATAAAATCGGGGATATTTTCGTCAATTACGAAAACAACCTCAAAGTCTACCAGGCGTGGCGTGACCAGCTCAGCCGCGGTCTGGATGCGGGATCGACCATCCGTCGTCCGCGCCACGTCAAGCGTCCTTGGGTCCGCCTCGACCCGAGTGCGTATGACGTGTCCATCAAAGGCTAAGCCAACCTTCCCCGGAGGCTCTCTCCGGGGGGTAAACGCCTCTTCTTATAAGCTTTTCAGCCCGATAAGCTAAAATCCCACCAGTATATTTAAAGGTAATACCGTATGGATGAAATCATCGCACGAAGCAATATTTACGGACTGTTGTCACGGGTACTTCTCCAAGAGTTGGACGCGCAGACGCTCCAGACGTTTAAAACCGACGAAACGGTTTTGGATTTTCTCCCCCACTGGAAAGAATGGGAGCAGCGTCTGAGCCTGCCGAACCAGCAGCTTTTGGATGAGTATCTCAATCCCGATTTCGTCAATCTATCCATTTTGCACCTCGTCCCCTACGAGACGTTTTATACCCGCCCTGATCAGATGATCGAAACGGGCGGTGCGAACCCTGTTACCGACATGTACAGCGCATACGGCTTTATCGTCGACTACGAGATCGCCCGCGTCGTTTCGGCCGACCACATCGGGATCGAGCTTGAGTTCATGCACCACCTGTGCGAAGCGCAGAAAAAAGCCCTGGAAGAAGGCGATGAGGAAGCGGCCTCGGAACTGATGAAAATCCAGCACCGTTTTTTGAATACCCATCTGCTCAAATGGGCGCCTATGTACCTGATTAACATGAAATACGAAGCGCGTACGCCGCTCTATTACGACGCGGCGGAGATGGCGCTCGAATTCATCCTCTCGGACAACGAGATGCTGAGCAAAACCGTTTCGGAATGATATGGGCCTTTTACATCTGACCCCTGCGCGATGCGTTCGCGCCCTCAGCGTCAATTCGGCCTGTAACGACTGTGCGGTTGCATGCCCGACGAATGCCATATCGCTGGAAGGACGCTTGCCCGCCATCAACCATTCGCACTGCGTCGGATGCAACGCGTGCGCCGCGGTTTGCCCGACCGAAGCGCTTGTGCTGGAAGATTTCAACGCGACCGAGTTTTTCTTTTCGTTTGCCGCGGAGGCTGAGAATACCGTTTCGTGCCAAAAGAACGTCCCCTGCCTGGGAGCTCTCAGCGACGAACATCTCATCGCGTTGGCCAAGCTCAAAAAAAATATCATCCTCGACACGGGACATTGCGGATCATGCGAAATCGGCGAGGCGATCTTGCAGCGGCTTGAGCAGCGCATTGAAAACATCACCTATCTTCTCGAGGCGGTCGGATCGGAAAACGCTCTCTCCCTTGTTCCGCTCGGCTACGTCGATGAAGCGGATACGAACAAGGATGAGGCGCACCGGCGTGATTTTTTCAGACATTTTCATCTCAAAGGGATCGCCAAAGCCAAAGTTGATTTTGAAAAAGAGGTTCAGAAAGCGACAGATGAATTTGTTGAATGCACGATCGGCAGTTTCGATACGCAGGGATTGAGAACCAAGAAAATTACCGATCGGCGCAAGCTTTTTTTCACCGCGCTCAAGCGGACTGAAAAGCCTGAGACGTATCATGTCGTTTCCGCCGATGCGGTCAGTTTCACGTCGCAGAAACTGCTTGACGAAGCCAAATGCACCGCCTGCGAAATGTGCTACCGCGTTTGTCCTACGGGCGCGCTCACTTCGGATATGCGGAACAGCAAAATTGATTTCGACCCGTTTTTGTGCGTCAAATGCCATCTGTGCCACGACGTATGCGAGAGCGGTGCGATCAGCCTATCGACGTCCTACAACCTCAAAGAGTGGTACGAACCTTCGTTGCAGAACCTGGTGACATTTTCGGTTCGCAGATGCGACGAATGCAACGGCCTGTTCAGCTCGGTAGGAGGGGAAAAAATCTGCCGCCGCTGCCGGCTCGAAGAAGAAGAAGCGATGGAATTATGGGGGTTGAATTCATGATGAACAACGATAATTCGATTACGGTCGAGACGCTCTTATACGGCTATATTGCCGAAAACGCCCATAGCAGCCGTTTTTCGGCCGTGAGCAACAAACTGTTCAAAGAGAGCGGCGTAAACGCGATGATCATCCCGATGAATATCCGTCCTGATGACGTCGCGTTTACTATTTCGCAGATGCGTTCCTCCAAGCTCAGCGGCGCGGTGATCGCCAACGAGTACCAGGAGGAGGCGTACACGCTGCTTGACGGTGCGACCGATGCGGCAAAGGTGCAGGGGTATTGCGACCTGATCCGTATCGAAGAGGGGAAGCTGATCGGCGACCTGATCACCCCCTCGGCGCTGGAACGATACGCCGACGCATTCGACGAAGATGTCGCCCTGATGGCGGCAACCCGTTATTTTTACGACCTAATCACAGAGGAGAAACGACAATGAATCAACACGATCTGAGCGATTTGAGAGCCGAATTCGACCAGTTTATACGCGGGAAGTGCGACACTGAGAGCTGCGACACGACCAAAGAACACGAAGAAGTGGAAGAACCGGTTCCCGGGTTCGTCGATGAGCTTGCCGACAAACTGTTGGCCCCCTACCACAGCGGAGTCTATTTTTCGCGTCTGGACATCAAGCGTGTTGCCGAAGCGATCGACGAGTCGCTGCCGATCAAAGAGCGCAAAAAAATGATCAAGGCGCTCTTCCGTCATACGACCTCCAAAGAGTATCTGCGAAGAGCCTTTGACGAGTTTAACCGCCATTTCGGGGGACGGATACTGATTTATCAGGAACTTTCAGAGGCTTTTCCCGCATCCAAGTCTATTTTTGATGAAAATATCAGTAAAATAAAAAAGACACAGGCAATGCTGGAACAGATCGTTCAGGATTTCGAAGAGATCGAACCGACTGATGAACCGATGCTGATCTGATTCATATACCGTTACGGAAAGGGAGGCGATGAATTTCAAGTTACGCGCACAACTGATCATCGCGCTGATCGTTATCGTCGTTTCGGCTACACTGACCTTCTACCATATCTCGCAGGAGAAGCAGTTCGCGAAAGAACGCAGCGAACGCTCATCCGAGAACATTCGGCTCTCGTTTGATTCGATCGTGCATGACACCGAACAGTTGTACCGCTTCCGTACCCGTGCCACCCTGGAAACACCCGGCGTTATGAAAGCGGTCGCAGCGCGGGACACACAAACGCTTTACCGCCTCATTCTCCCCCGTTACAAAGCCCTGCAAGAAGAGAACCCCTATTTGCACATCATGCAGTTTCATGCTGCGGACGGGCGTTCGATCCTGCGGGTCCATCTGAAAGAGAAGTACGGCGATGACATCGCGTCACGCCGCCCGATGCTCCAGGAGATCCACCGCGAACACAAAATGGTGACGGGATTCGAAGGGGGGCTCGGGGGGATCGCTTTTCGGGTAATCATGCCGATTTTTGAACGGGGAAAATACATCGGAGCGGTCGAATACGGCGTCGACAGCGGTTATTTTGTCAAAAAAATCAAAGATTCGACCGGGTCGGAGAGCATCGTACTGCTGCACCGCGAATGGCTGGGGGCTGCGGACCGCAAACTCTATTCTCAAGGGATCGACAGTTTTTATTACAGCAGCATTCTCCCGGAGAAAAAAGAGATCATGCAGCTCTTTGCACAGAAAAATCCTGGACTACTCCCCCGGACCGTCCGCTACAAGCATCGGGAATACGAAGTTACCCCGCTGTTCCTTAAAGATACAAAACGCCGTACATTCGGAATGATCGTCACGATCAACGACGTGACGGGGGCCAATCAGTCAATTTCGGACGCACTGATAGGGAGCCTGCTGGTTACTCTGACGATGGTGGCGCTGTTGTGGGGCGTCATCGAATATACGTTCGGCGCCCTCATCGGTAAAGTCGATTTGCAGGAACGCTACATCAACACGATTCTTGATTCACAGCAAAACATCGTCATCGTCACCGACGGAAAAGAGATTATTTATGCCAACCGGGCATTTTTCGACTATTTCCGCTTTAAAACCCTTGCCGAATTCAAAAAGACCTACCAGTGCATCTGTAATTTTTTCGAATCGGAAGATACCGAACAATACCTGATGCCGGAAATGGAGGGGATGGTCTGGACCGATTATCTGCTGGCGAACGAAAACAAAGAGAATCAGGTCAAAATGACGATCAACGGCGAAACGACAATTTTCCGCGTCAACTCGAAAAAAATGGAGTACAAAGGGAACGTCCGCCACGTCGTCGTGTTCACCGACATCACCCGTTTGAACGAACTGGCAACGCAGGATATCCTCACAGGGCTTGCCAACCGTTTTCAGTTCGACAAGGCGCTGCAGCATTCGATCCACATGTCAAGCCGTTACGGAAGGGTATTTTCGCTGATCCTGGTCGATGTGGACCATTTCAAAGAGGTTAACGACCGTTACGGCCACCTTGTCGGCGACGAAGTGCTCAAAGAGCTCTCCCGTCTGCTCTCGCAGAGCGTTCGGAAGAGTGATATCGTCGCGCGATGGGGAGGGGAGGAACTGGTCGTGCTGCTGCCCGATAACGAACTTTCATCCGCTTCAAAACTGGCAGAGTCGCTTCGCGCACGGATCGAAACACACCGTTTCGCGCCGCTCGAGCGGCTGACTTGTTCGTTCGGTGTCGTGCAATGGCATATCGGAGAGACGTCGGACAGTCTCCTGCACCGCGTCGACGAAAAACTCTATGCGGCGAAAGAGGGGGGAAGAAACCGGGTTGTCAGCTAAAGAGGGGCGTTTTAAGCAGCAGCTGCCAAACGAGTGCCGAGCTGATTCCCGCTGCGAAACCGGCGAGAATGTCATCTCCCATCACGCCCCATCCCCCTTTGGCTTCACGGTCGATGCGGCCGATAATTGAGGGCTTTTTGATGTCGTACAGACGGAAAAAGAGAAATGCGAGGATGATCTGAACGCTCAGGCCGTTTTCCCACACGGTAAGTTCGGGCCACGCAAACGCCGTTCCCGGAGCGATCGAAAGCGCAAGCCACATTCCGACGACTTCGTCGATGACAATCCGTTTGTCGTCGTGGATGCCGCTTTGGGCTTCATAAGCGTTGATCGCCTTGAGCGCGATCAGGGTGAGCAAAAGGGACGCGAGAAAAAGGGTCTGGGAGCCGAAATAGGCGAGTATCGCGACACCGGCGGGCAACGCCGCGAGGGTACCCGCAGTCCCGGGTGCTTTGGGAAAAAGACCGCTGTAGCCGCCGGTCAGAAAAAACCATCGAAAATTCATGCCACTCCTTTTAGTTCAGCGACGTCGTCTGGTAGAGCCGCATCAGTTCGACGTAAAAATCTTTTTCGGTATGTTCTTCGAGCAATCCGTTGACGGGCATGATGTCGTAATAAAGCTTGGCCAGGTTTTTGAACCGTCCCGGATAGAGTGATGCGACGATCATCGACGATATCTCTTTGCGTACGAGTACGGCGGGAGGCAATAGTCCCTGCTGCATCAATTCGAGAATCGACTCGGAATGGTATGAAATATGGTGATGGTGGCCATGGGGGCAGGTCTGGACGCTGACGAGCGTTTTACACTGGTTGCAGTAGACGTATTCGCTCGAAACCCCCACTTCAATATCGATCCCCACCAGCCGGTCAACCACCGATTTGTTGGCGTTGTGGTCGTAATACATGCCGATCCCCGCATGGTTCTGGCCGATCATGAGGCGGTCGCATCCGTAGTTTTTGGCGACGATCGCATCGAGAATCACTTCGTTACACCCCGCGAAGATGTAGCTGCTCTCAAGCGGAATGACGACCACACGGCCCCGGGGGAGGTAATTGTCGACAAAAAACTTCAGCGTTTCGTAACGCAGGTCGTAAGTGAGGTTTGCGTTGTTGTAGGGCTTGAGGAGGAAAATGATAATCATGTCCGTCCCCTCCAGTGTCTGGCGGATCAGCCGCTCATGGGCGCGGTGAAGCGGATTGGCCGCCATGAACATCGCCGTCGCATGCTGTGCGCCGATTTCGCGCTTGGCGTCGTCAATCATCGATTGCAGCGCTTCTACGGGGGAGAGATCGATCGTGTAATCGCCGCAAATGGCATATTTTCCAAGGCGTTTGTACGTGGCGCTGACCCCGGGATGGGAGAGATCGTCGGTACCGTAAATCTGGCGTAGACGCTCTTTGGGATCGATCTGGAACACTTCGTCGACACACAGTTCGCCGACGACCGTCCCGTCGCACACGAGTTCAAGGAGTTCCCCTTTTTTGGCACTGGTAAGAACCGTTTCATTCACCCGCCCGCTGGGGGAAAGGATAAGGGGAAAAGGGAAGGTTTTCCCTTTGAACATGCCGCTGCTGAGAACCTCTTTGCTTTGATCTTCGTTCATGAGACGGTTGACGGGATCGAGTTTTCCCGCCTTGAGCAGTGTCAGGGCCGAGACCGCTTCCTGATCGATGTAGAGAGATCTATTTTTTCTTGACGATGCCATATTTCTTTCTCTTTTCCCATAGGCTTTTACGCGAAATTCCCAGTTTCTTCGACAGCTCGGTGTCGGGGAACCGGTTTTGGAAATGGATCATGATGTATTTGACGTACTCTTCGATCGGGAGGATCTCACCCTGGTCGAACAGGTGGTTGTCGCTTTCGATCTCGATGACGCGGAAAGGGGGATGGTCGATCGGATCGGTGCTGGCGATGATGCATGAACGTTCCTGTATCAGCTCGTAGAACGCTTTGTGCTCACTTTTTTTGAGGTTTTGAAAATCGGTGATGTAGAGGACCGAATCATCCCCGATGGCGGCGATATCGCTGAACGCTTTGGCCGAAGAGAGAGAGATGAACTGGATCGGTTTGTCGTGATGGGCGGCGTAACGGAATGCGAACGCGTCGGCGTATTTTTGGTAACTGCTGCAGATGAATAGGGGAAGTTCGATTTTATCGAGGTCTTCGTGGACGTTGATGGCGTTGAACGTATGGGTGAGATAGCGTTCGTACGTCTGGTTTTGGCGTTTGAGCCGTTCGTGCTGCTGGAAATGCTGGATTTTGCGGATCAGCTCTTCGATCATGAACGGCTTGAGGATGTAGTCTTTGGCCCCTGCCGCGAGCGGTTTGGATACCGTATCATTACTGATGTAGCTTACCATCAGAATGACGACCGAATTTTTGTACGTCTCGATGACGGGGTAGATGTCCTGTCCGCTGATGTTGGTCGACAAAAGGACGACGTCGTAGGGGATGCCGCGAAGCCCTTCTTTGACCGAACTGGTGATGTCGCAGTTGTGGTTCAGATCGCTCAGTTTCGAAGCGATACTTTGGGCGAGATAGATCTCGTTCTCGATAATTAATACGTTCATCCGTTTTTCCAATCAAAATAGTGTACCGATGCTGTGGCCATGACGGCGACGCCTTCTTCGCGCCCGACAAACCCCAGATGCTCCGTCGTCGTCGCTTTGACATTGACCCGTGCGGGAGAGAGAAGCATTAATGATGCCAAAGTTTGGCGCATTGCCTCTTTGTAGGGTGAAAGTTTCGGTGTCTGGGCGATGATCGTCACATCGGCGTGCAGAATGACGAACCCGAAACGGTGGAGTTTTGCGACACATTCACGCAAGAGCTCTTTGGAATCGATGTTTTTATAAGTGTTGTCGGTATCAGGGAAAAGCATCCCGATGTCCCCCAGGCAAGCCGCTCCCAGGAGGGCGTCGATGAGGGCATGGATCGCGACGTCTCCGTCGCTGTGGGCTTTGAAACCGAAAGGAGAGTCGATGCGGACCCCGCCGAGCATCATCGGCTTGCCCTCTTCGAAGCCGTGGACGTCGAACCCGTTCCCCGTAAAGACGGCGGGGGAGGGGGGTGGAAGACATTCGCCGGCTGCGAGATCGCTGACGTGGGTGATTTTGGCCGCCGCTTCGTCGCCCAAGACAAACCGGCGCGTACCGCCGGCCGCGACGATCGCGCTGCTGTCATCGGTATATTCGATATCGCTTTGCAACGCGCGACGCAATACATCGGTTCGCGAGAGCTGGGGAGTCTGGAGCCGTTTGACCCGCTCTCTTTCGATCGTTTCGCCTCCGTAGACCACCGTATCGACGACGTCGAGTGCCGGCACGACGCAGTCGGCTTCTCCTTTGGCCTCGATCAGCCGTCCGATGAGGGAAGGATCGATGCAGGAGCGGGCGATATCGCTGACCATGACGTAAGGGGTATCAACGTGTTCGAGGGCGTTTTTGAGCGATTGCTGGCGGGTCGCACCGCCTTGTATGATCGTGTAATCGCACATCGGGCGCATGAAAGGGATCTCGTCGGGATGGGCGGCGATGAGGATCCTGACGCCGGGGAGGGACTCTTTGATACGGTTGGTAACATGTAGCCACAGCGGATCGTGCCCGATTCGAAGCCACTGTTTTTTTACGGCAATTTTGAAACGGCTCGAGTTACCGGCGGCAAGAAAAATCAGGGTCAAATCAGACAAATTGTATCCTATTTGAAAAACTGTTACGAAATTATACACTTAAAAAGCTTTTTTTTATCTTGTTTGTGTTAAATTCTAGAAGAAACAAGGGTGTGAAGAGAGCCTCTTTTCCTAAACCATCTTGAAATTTTTAACATACATTCAAACTGATACGCCCCTTTTAGGGGGTCTTATTTATAAGTCCGAAACAGCTTTGAGAAACGCAAGGAGCACACGATGAGAAGCGCATGGGTCGCTAAAAGAGAAAACGATGCCGTCCGTACTCAGATGTATTATGCCAAACAGGGCATCATTACCGAAGAGATGGCGTACGTTGCCAAAGTAGAAGATTTAGACCCCGAGCTGGTCCGCTCCGAAGTGGCCCGCGGCCGGATGATCATCCCCGCAAACGTCAACCACACCAACCTCGAGCCGATGGCGATCGGGATCGCCGCACGGTGCAAGATCAATGCCAACATCGGTTCGTCCGCGATCGCCAGCGACGTGCAGGGGGAGATCGAGAAAATCCAGGTTTCCCAGCATTACAAAGCCGATACCGCGATGGACCTCTCGACGGGGGGCGATTTGGACGAAATCCGCAAAGCGGTTATCGCCAATTCCAAAATCCCTATCGGAACGGTTCCCATCTATCAGATTCTGCACGACGTGAACAACAAGATTGAAGACCTGACCATCGAAAAAATGCTCGAAGTCCTCGAACGCCAGGCGCAGCAAGGGGTCAGCTACTTCACGATCCACGCGGGCTTTTTGCTCGAAACGATGCCCAAAGTCGCCAAACGGAAAATGGGGATCGTCAGCCGCGGCGGATCGCTGATGGCGGCGTGGATGATGCACTATCACCGCGAAAACCCGTTTTATACGGCATACGATGAGATCCTCGACATCTGCGCCCGCTATGACGTCTCCCTCTCGCTGGGGGATTCGCTCCGCCCGGGTTGTCTGGCCGACGCATCGGACGAAGCGCAGCTGGGTGAGCTGAAGGTTCTGGGCGAACTGACGCTGCGGGCGTGGGAGAAAAACGTCCAGGTGATGATCGAGGGGCCGGGGCATGTCCCCCTCAACCAGATCGAGCGGAACATGAAGATCCAGCGCGAGTACTGCCATGAGGCGCCCTTTTACATCCTGGGACCTTTGGTCACCGACATCGCGGCGGGATACGACCACATCAGCTCGGCGATCGGGGCGGCGGTCGGCGGATGGCACGGAGCATCTATGCTCTGTTACGTCACCCCGAAAGAACATTTGGGATTGCCGAATGCCGAAGACGTCCGCGCGGGGATCATCGCCTACAAAATCGCGGCTCACGCCGCCGATATCGCCCGGGGACGCAAAGGGGCGCGCGACATCGACGACGCGATGAGCGATGCGCGTTATGCGTTTGACTGGAACCGACAGTTCGAACTCGCCCTTGACCCGGAACGTGCGCGGGAGTATCACGACGAAACGCTTCCTCAGGACGTATTCAAGGAAGCGGAGTTCTGCTCGATGTGCGGACCGAAGTTTTGTTCGTACAAGATCACGCAGAACATCATGGAAAATGCCGATGCGATCGCACAGATCGCAGCCGAAGCCAAAGCAAACGCAAGCTAAACACGAAATTCACTAAGGAGAAATTTTATGACCGAAGAAATTGTAAAATCAGCGTTAAGCAAAGTCACCTATCCGGGGTTTACGAAAGACATCGTAACCTTCGGGTTCGTCAAAGAGATCAAATGCGAGGGGAACAACGTCAGTGTTACCGTCGATATCACCTCAAGTGCTCCCGAAGTGGCGCACCAGATCACCACGGAAGCAACCGATGAGCTTAAACGTGCCGGTGCGGGTGAAGTCGTTGTGAACATCACCGCTCCGAAAATGCCGCGCGAAAGCTCGTCGAAGGGGAAAAATATCGCTCCGCAGGTGAAAAACTTTATCATGGTGAGCTCCGGAAAAGGGGGGGTGGGTAAATCGACCACCTCGGTCAACCTCGCCGTAGCGCTTGCGATGCAGGGGAAAAAAGTGGGTCTTCTCGATGCGGACATCTACGGTCCGAACATTCCCCGGATGCTCGGCGTTGATGGGGTAAAACCCGAAGTGGTCGGCAATAAAGTCCTCCCCATCAAAGCGTACGGCATCGAGATGATGTCGATGGGCTCCTTGATGGAAGAGGGGCAATCGCTCATCTGGCGCGGTGCGATGATCATGAAAGCGATCGAGCAGTTCCTGCGCGACATCATGTGGTCGGATCTCGATTGTCTCGTTATCGATATGCCTCCGGGGACGGGCGATGCCCAATTGACATTGGCGCAAAGTGTTCCGGTCACCGTCGGTGTCACCGTGACCACGCCGCAAATGGTATCACTTGATGATTCGCGCCGAAGCCTCGATATGTTCAAAAAACTCCATATTCCGATTGCGGGCGTAGTGGAAAACATGAGCGGTTTCATTGCCCCCGATACCGGTGTCGAGTACGATATCTTCGGAAAAGGGACCTCCAAGGCTATGGCGGATCAGTTCGAAACGTGTATTCTTGCCGAAATCCCGATCGAACCATCCATCCGCAGCGGCGGCGACGAGGGGAAACCCGTCACCTATTACGCTCCGACATCCGAGACGGCCAAACGCTACATGAAAGCGGCCGAGCAGCTGTGGGCGACGATCGAGAAGATCAACGAAGAGGGGGGGGTCGACAACCAGGCGATTCAGCCCAATACCCCTCCGGGCGTATCCGCCTGTTCGACCGCTGCGGCTCCGCAGCAGAGTTCGGGCGGCGGTTGCGGCACCGGATGCGGTTGCCATTAACGAATTTTCCCGATTTAGGGTTGAAAGAGCCGCTTCTTTCAACCTTTCCTTCCTCTTAATCTTTTTTTTTAGTATAATCAAAACTATTTAATGTCCTGACGACGATTCGCGTACCTACCCGTTTAAGACGGTTCGCGCGATACGCTTGAGCTTGCGGGGAAGAATGAAAAACACGAAGACATTTTGGACGTTGGCGTTGAGTACGGGGGGGATGATTGTCCTGATCGGCGCCGCGATACTCTTTTTATTCCGTTACGTGGGATACCAGGGGGCCGATACACGGGCACAGATGAGCGCCGAACTGGTCAGGGAATCGCTCACATCGCATATGAAGGCGGGAAGTGCCGATTATCAGAACGAGTTGCTCGAACAGATTGCATCCATTGAAGGGGTCCGTTCGGCGTGGGTCGTCCGCGGTGAGAGCATCGTTCGCCAGTACGGCAAAGGGTTGCATCCGCAGGAACCCAAAGACGAAATTGACCGGATGGTTTTGCGTGAGGGGAAATCCTACCATGACATTACCGGAACGATTTTCTCCGACACCCTTTACCGATTGAGCATCCCCTACGTCGCCCAGGAAAACGGCAAAATCGATTGCATGAGCTGTCATGAAGCCAAAAACGGGGAAATACTGGGTGTTGTCTCGATCGAGATGGAGATGAACGACATCAAAGGCTCGGGGATTCTCGCGGCTGCCGCCGCATCGACGATGCTGGTGCTGCTGGGTGTCCTGACGCTGCGCAATGTCCGCCGTTTCGTTGCATCGTACAAAGAACCGCTTGACCGGATTGCCGAAGCGATGGAAAAAGCCGAGGGGGGAGATTACGGCCATCGTATCGAAGCCCCTGAGGGCAAGGACGGTTACAGCGCGGTCATGTGGACGAACGCGATTCTCGAAAAGCTAGACACCACGTTGAACGAAAGCGGCGAAAAAATCGGTGCGATGATCCGGATCGATCAGCCTAAAAACGATCCGATGTACACGTTGCACGTCGGGATAAGCCAGCTCTACGAAATCGACCGTTTCCGCGCTTCCATTGAAAAAGACGGTAACCTGGCTGAGGTGTACGAGCGCCTTGTGGCCCTGATCCGGATGCGGTGGGGACTCAATGATTTCAATCTGTTCGAGATGAACCCGATGACCAAATTCACCCGACTGGTGCACAGCGAAAAAACGCTGCTGTGCGATGCGGTAAACAGCGGGTGCCGTGCGGACCGGACGTCGGGAATCATCGATTCGACCGAATGTGAAGCAGCATGCCCTAAAATGATCGATCCGGCCGCGCAGTACGCATGCCGAAGCTACCCGGTGGCCGACGATCTGGACATCGTGATTTCAATTGTCACGCAGGATGCGCGCGAGCTTCCGAAAATCCGTTCGGTTCTCGAGCAACTGGGGAACTACATCAGCGCTTCACGATTGCAGATCATTAACCGAAAGCTAGAAGAGAGCGTTCGTATCGATTCGCTGACAGGACTCTACAACCGCAAATTCCTCGAAGAGTTTGCGGCCCTGATCGTCGCACAGTCTAAACGCACCGCTATACCTTATGGGGTGTTGATCGTCGACATGGACGGATTCCACTCCATCAACCAGGCATACGACGTGCAGGTCGGTAACGAAGTGATCAAGGCGATCGGGCGGAACATCCAGGATTTGACGCGGCCTGGGGATATGGTGATCCGGTACGGGATCGACACGTTCGCCGTCGTTTTGTACGATTACGAACATGATGAAACCGAACAGGTAGCCGAAGCGATCCGCGCTTCGTTCAAAAAGAAAATTCGCGTCAACACCTACGCGATTCTCAAAACCGTGAGTATCGGCATGGCCGTTTTCCCGGCTCAGACCGGCAACATGAAAGAGGCGATCGAGTTCGCAAAGCGGGCGCTTCTCGAAGCAAAACACCGCGGCGGCAACTGCGTAGTGTCGTTTGATCCCAAATCGATGCCGCTCTAGGAGCGGCTTTTCCCCCCGTGTAGGGCAATGCGCTCTCTTCTAGAGAAGAGGGCGCATACCACTCCCTTCTTTTTCTCTTTAGATGCTTTATCAATGTATGTAACGTCCGGACAGCCTCTTGCGTTCCAGCCTACTATGCTGCGGTATGATTTATACGAGTAGGAGCGAGGGGCGGATCAGTATTTATCCCCGCCGCTGAACATGTGCTCTTCGAAGGTAATGATGCGGTTACGACCGGTATTTTTGGCTTCGTACAACGCAAGATCGGCAAATTTAATCGCTTTCCAGATCGAATCGGCGTGGGACGGAAAGTACGAGATTCCGATACTGAGCGTTTTTTGTACCGTATCGTTCCCGAAAAAGAATTTCTGTTCGTTGAAGCGGGTACGGATTTTTTCGGCGATCCCCATGGTCCCCTCATCGGTAGCGTTGTGCAGCAAGACGAGAAATTCCTCTCCCCCGTAACGGATCGCCAGATCCGATTTACGGATGTTCTCCTGCAAAATACCCGAAAGGGTTTTGATGACGTTGTCACCGGCGTCATGGCCGTAGGTGTCGTTCACCATTTTAAAATAGTCGACGTCGATCATCAAAATCGAATACGATATGTTCGCTCGGAGTGCCTGCTCGGCACTTTTGTCGATGAACTCTTCGAGGAATCTGCGGTTGTAAAGCCCGGTCGCACCGTCGCGTAGCGAAGAATCGCGGAGTTTGTCCATCAGGGTACGGCTTTCGATGACCGCTTTGGCCGCTTCGAAATAGTTTTTGATGCTCGGGATCGAAAGGTTCATCACTTCGATCGCCTCGGCGTCCTTGGCCGAATACGAGAGGATCAGTGCAAGGTCGTCATTGACGTTGAACGGGATGCACGAGTACTCTTTTCCGTCGGCGCAGTTGTTGCAGATGTTCGGGAATTCGGTCGAATACACGTCGCTGGCCGTCCGGTAAGCACGGCATTCGAGGGCATTGATATCCGATACCGGCAGGCAGAAGCTTTTCGAATCGCTGATGTAGATCAGTTTGCGCTCTTTGGACATTTTGTCGACTTCGTAGAGGGCGAAATGGTCGAAATGGAACTTCTCTTTCAATACATAGACAAAACGTTCGTAAATCGCCTCTTTGTCTTTGTCCAGTTCAATCGTTTTTTTGAATTTGTAAACGTCGGAGAGTTCCTGGATAATGGTTCCGGTCGTGTTGAGCGGATCGGAGCATGCGATGCTCGAGCGGGCGACGAACGTGTTGAGGTTGTGCTTGATCCCCTCGAAGGTCTCTTCGATTTTTTCGAAGAGGGTGTTCATCTGTTCGGCGACTTCGCTCCCTGCGTCTTTTAGGGTCGTTTTGAAACGGAAGGAGAAATCGCCCGTCCGTGCCCGCTTGATTCCCTGCTGTAGATTTTCGAAGAGCTGCATATAGGGTTTGAAATAGTGGTTCGTTACCCACAGCGCGATAATGATGAAGACAACGTTGATCGCAAAAATCTTGGCGATCGTCATCGCTCCGGTCTGGCGGATCTCGTTGATGTTGAACTCCATACTGATCGCCCCCAGCACGTCCCCTTCCTGCACGTTGTGACAGGTCAGACAGTTGGGATTTCCGTAGGCGGTAGCGATGTAGGGAATCGTAACGCGCAGAACTGCATTTTTGGCATCTTCCCGGATTTCACGGACAATGACCCCCTCTCTGAGGACCTTGTTGTCGATCGCATCGCGGGGGCGTTCATTCTGCATCCCCTCGCCGTACTGTTTGACGACTTTGTCGGCCCGTACGATCCACAGCGCCTGGACGTCTTTGATGTTGGCGATGTTGGCGAGGAAAAAATCACGTTTGTCCATTATACCGTTCACCATGTGCGCGGTAAGGCCGTCACGGACGATTTCGGCCGTCATTTTCGATTTTTCGACGGCGTTGTTGTAGCCGTATTCCCTGAAATTCAAGGCGACGTTGGTGATGGTGGCGAGGGCGAGCCCCATGAGCATGAGTGCGACGATCAATAAAATTTTGCGGTTTGTATTCATTCGGTCCGTTGCCTTGAGGGAGAGTGACATTTTCGAAAAAATTATATGTAATGAGAGTATCTAAAATTATTTTAAATTATTTTGAAACGGAAGAGGTTGAGGAAGGTTGCGGTCTATTCGACCGTAACGCTTTTGGCAAGGTTGCGCGGCATATCGACGTCGTTACCCAGGCGGATCGCGATCTCCATCGAAAGCAGTTGCAGAACGACCATCATCTCGAAAAATTCGAGCATGTAATCATCCTGAGCGCGGGTACGGATATGATCGTCGGCTTTGTCGAAATCGAGCGGGCTGATCGAACAGATCGTTGAATCGCGGGCGCTCAGCTCTTCGATGTTGCTTTTGGTTTTGTCGTAGAGTTTGTGCTGCGGCAAAAGGGCGATGGTAAAAAGCTCCGGATCGGCGAGCGCGATCGGACCGTGTTTCATCTCACCGCTGGGGTATCCCTCGGCATGCAGATAGCTGATCTCCTTGAGCTTCAGGGCCCCTTCGAGTGCGAGGGGATAAAAGACGTCGCGCCCGATAAAGAAGAAACCGTGGCCGTGGAGATACCGTTTGCTGAGGCGGCGGAGCTGCTCATGGGTGGCGGGGTCGACGGCAACGGTGGAGGGGAGGGTCCGCAAAAGCTGGATCTGCCGCTCGATCTCGGTGGCGGGGAGTGTTTTGCGCGTTTCGCCAAGATAGAGGCTCAGCATCCACAAAACGCTTACCTGCGTTGCGAACGCCTTGGTCGAAGCGACCCCTTTTTCGATTCCCGCACGGGTCAGGATGCTTGCGTCGGCAAGGCGTACCATGGAGGAGTTGTCGACGTTGCAGATGACCATGGTTTTAAGCCCCGACTTTTTGGCCATTTTCAGGCTTTCCAGGGTGTCGGCCGTCTCGCCGCTTTGACTGATGACGACGAAGAGGGTGTCGGATGTGAGGAAAGGATCCCGGTAGCGGAATTCGCTCGCGATTTCCACCGAAGTACGGATGTGCGCGTGACGTTCGAAGAGGTAACTGGCCACCAGGGCGGCATGGTAGCTCGTTCCGCAGGCGCAGAGCTTGATTTCGTTGATCCCTTCGAACAATGAGGGATCGATCTCTTCGAAATAGATACTCCGATCCCGCAGACGCCCCATCAGGGTATCGGCCAGAACGGTGCTTTGCTCGTAGATCTCTTTTTCCATGAAAAAGCGGTACCCTTCTTTCTGGGCGGAGAGCTTGTTGTCGCTCAAGGGGACGTAGCGCAAAACGACTTCACGGTCTTGTGCGTCGAAAAGGGCCACTTCGTCGCTTGACGCGTAGCCGTAATGGCCGTCTTCGAGGTAGATCACTTCGTTGCATTTTCCGATAAGTGCGGCGTCGGAGGAGCCGAACAGTACGTCATTGTCCGTGTTTCGCCCGATAATCATCGGAGAGCCGTGTTTGGCGAAAAAGATCGTATCGGGTACCGAACCGTTGACGAGCAGTACGGCATAGGCTCCCTCGAGCCGTGCGAGGGTCTGGCGAAACGCCTCAAACGCAGACGCGGCCGTTTTGAGATGGTGTTCGAACAAATGGACGATCACTTCGGTATCGGTCTGGCTGAGGAATTGTGCCCCCTGCGCGGTGAGCATCGCTTTGAGTTCCTGGTAGTTTTCGATGATGCCGTTGTGGACGACGTAGGAGTTTTGTCCCAGGTGGGGGTGGGCGTTGAGTTCGGTCGGTTTGCCGTGGGTAGCCCAGCGGGTATGTCCGATTCCGACCGAGAAACCGTTACTCTCGAACTCTTTTGCCTTTTCTTCGAGGTTGATCAGTTTGCCCACCGCTTTGAAGAGGGAAAAGCCTCCCTGTTGCAGTACGGCGATACCGGCGGAGTCGTATCCACGGTATTCCAGTTCCCGTAGCCCGTCGATCAGTATTTTTTTAACCGGTTTGGCCCCGATATATCCTACGATACCGCACATTCACTACTCTCCTACCAATTTGGCAATTATTTCGCGCGCATTATCGCACATCCTGTTTTGTTTTTCTATTAAGAAATGGTCGCGGGCGACGTTTTTGTTCGTATGAATCTTTGCGGTGGCGATGTTGATGTCGGCTTCGTCGAAAAGCCGGACGAAATAGGCCAGCAGCCCGCGCTGATTCGCGGTGGTCAGGTTGAGCTGGGCGTAATGGATCGAATGGTCGCAGTCGAGTGTGATTTCACCCGGTTTGATAACGGGTTTGGGCAGCTCGATCGTTTTGGACATATCGAATGCCTCGTGGACGATCCGTTCGACCTCTTCAAGTGTCCCTTCTCTCGGACGCTGCAAGAATTCGATTTTGAAATATTTGATCCCGTCGAACAGGGTGAAAATATCCATCGACGCGACGTCGAGATAGCTCAGTTTGCCCAGCAGGTATCCAAGATTCAGCGGAATTTTTCGGAAAATATGGATTACCAGCCCACCGTTTTGCTCGAGCCGGTAGGTAAAGTTGCCGCATCCGAACGCCTGTTTCGAGACCGAAAGGATTTCGTGGGGAGCGTGTTTGAGGAAGAAGAGATCCGATTCGATGGAGAGAATCTTTTTTTGCTCGATTTTCGAAAAACTTCCGAATTCGGGGTCGTTGACCAGCTTTTTTTCTTTGTTGCGCCGTTTGAGCGCATCGCCGATCCGGTCGTTCTGGGACGCTATTTCCAGTGAGGCTTCGTAGAGCTCGTGCAGCAAATTGGCGCCGAAGCTGGTATAGGTTCCGGGCCCTACCCCGTTGATATCGGCATAGGTGAGGATGTAGAGGAGCGTCAGGTTGTCGGGAGTTTTGATTTTCGACATGAACTGATACAGCGTCTTTTCGTGATACAGGTTTTCGCGATAGGCGACGTGGCTCATCAGGACGTGGTGGCGTACGAGCAGGGCAGCCCTCTCGAACTGCTGGGAGGGGAGTTTGAGGTTTTTGATAAAGGGGACGATCAGTTTCGCTCCCACTTCGCTGTGGTCTTGTTTGCGTCCCTTGCCTGTGTCGTGGAGCAGGATGATCGCTTTGAGCAACACCTTGTCCGCCGCGGGCAGTTGTGCGTAGAGAAGTTTGACGTGCGGGTCGGCGATGTTTTCGAGCGCTTCGATGCATTTGATCGAATGCAGATCGACCGGATAGTGGTGATAGCCGTCGAACTGAGGGAGATGGAGCACTTTCTTAAACGCCCCGATCAGCTGGTGGAGTATCCCGGCATCGTAGAAGAGCTGCAAAACAACGTAAAGATGTTCCCGCTCGAAGAGTTTGCGCAGCAGTGCGTACGTTTTGGCCCGCAGCGGATGGGAAATCGATACGTACGTAAAATGGAACAGTACGCTCGCATCGAACGTCCAGGAACGGTCTTCGAGCCCGCAGAGCATCTCGAGCAGCGAATGGATCGAGGGGGGTTGCATCCGGTAGGAGGCGTAGAGGACCTCATCAAGGGCATAAAATCCTTTTTGGACCCGTCCCTGCCGCAGTTTTGAAATAGAGATCGCATCGTGCTGATAGGGGCGTGCCATTTTTTTGACGTAGATGCGGGTGAAGTTGTTGATTCGCCACTGTGCTTCGAGGAGTTTCGTCACCAAACGCCGTTCATCCGCAAAACCGAGCATTTCGGCGATGCGCGGCATGTAATCGAGGACGAGCTGGTCTTGCTGTTTGCCGCTGAGAAGGTGCAGGGCGCTGCGGACGCGGAACAGCAGTTCGAGCGCGATGCGGTATTCACGGTATTGCTCTTCGCTAAAAAGGGTGCCGGAGAGTTCTTTGAGCGTCGTGACGCCGTAGAGGGTTTTGGCGATCCAGAACAGAAGCTGCGAATCGCGCAGTCCGCCGACCCCCTCTTTGATGTGCGGCTGCATCGAGGAGGGAAATTTTTTCCGGCGCAGCTCTGCTTCTTCGATCTTGGCGAGGATGAAGGCTTTGGGGTTATCGTAGCGGATCGCGGTAAGTCGGCTCTGGACGGCACTCCATGTAAAGGGTGAGCCGATGATGAGCCGCGATTCCATCATCGCCGTTTTGATCGTTATGTCTTCACGCGACGCTCCGAGAAGATCGCCGACTTCATGAACACGGTGCCCCAGTTTGAGCCCGGCGTCCCAGGCAAGGTAGAGAAACTTTTCAATGATGGCGGCGGTGTTGTAACCGTCGTTTTTTTCGTACACGATCATCAGGTCGATGTCGCTGTGGACACAGAGCTGTTCGCGCCCGTAGCTCCCCAACGCGACGAAAACGATCGGGATGTTGCTGCGCATGGGAAGATAGTTTCCAAACAGCCGGCGCAGGACGGTTTTGTACATCAAAGCGATAATCGAATCGAGGGTTTTGGTGTGGGTGACGAGGAAATCTTTCCCCTGGTTGCGTTCGAAAAGTTCGCCCAGCGAATTTTTGTAGTTCTGTATATGGGCTTTGAAGAGCTTCGAAATCTCGAAGTCACTGGCCTTTTTTTCGATGAGGTCTTCGATCTGGACGGTGATGCTCATGGTCGTTACGCTTTTTTGAAAATATTGTAACCGATTATTGTCGTTTTTCTTTCGGTATAATGCGCGAAAAATATACAATAATAAAGAATACGGCGATGATGGAACTGATTGAAAAAGTAAAACGGCACGAACGGCTCACTCTCGAAGAAGGGACGGCATTGTATGACCTGGATCTCTTTACACTGGGCAAACTTGCCGACGAGCGGCGTAAAGCGCTCCACGGCCGCCGTACGTTTTTCAACATCAACCGCCACATCAACCCCACGAACATCTGCAAAGACGTTTGCAAATTCTGCGCCTACAGCGCGAGCCGCAAAAATCCTAATCCCTACACGATGAGCCACGAAGAGATCCTCGCTATCACCGACGATATCGTAGGGCGCGGGATCCGCGAAGTCCACATCGTATCGGCGCATAATCCCGATACGGGGCTGGAATGGTATCTGGACGTTTTCCGCAAGATCAAGGAGCGCCATCCGCAGCTCCACGTCAAAGCCCTGACGGCCGCGGAAGTCCATTTTCTTGCGGAAGAGTACGGCAAAAGCTACGATGAGATTCTGGACCTGATGATCCAAAACGGAGTCGATTCGATGCCCGGAGGCGGAGCCGAAATTTTCGATGAAGGGGTACGCGATTACATTTGCAAAGGGAAAGTCAATTCCGCGCAATGGCTTGAGATCCACCGCAAATGGCATGAACGAGGGATGAAAAGCAACGTCACCATGCTCTTCGGACACGTCGAAACACGCGCCCACCGGATCGACCACATGCTCCGGATCCGCGATCTTCAGGATACGACGGGAGGATTCAACTGTTTTATCCCGCTGGTCTATCAGAGCGAGAACAATTATCTCAACGTCAAAGAGTTCATTACGGCGCATGAGATTCTCAAAACGTACGCAATCAGCCGTATTCTTCTTGACAACGTCCCGAATCTCAAAGCCTATTGGGTCACCTCGACGGTGAATCTCGCCCTCGTCGCGCAGGAGTTCGGGGCCAACGATCTTGACGGTACGATCGAGCGTGAATCGATCAATTCCGCCGCGGGTGCCAAAAGTGCCAACGGCATCGATCTAGCAGAGTTCGTCGGGCTGATCAAAAACAGCGGCTTCATTCCGCTTGAGCGCGACAGCGTCTATAACGTGATCAAAGAATGGTGAGCCGGGGCGCGGATTTAGCCGCGGCATAGTAGAATAATCATAAGCGATCCTAATCAAGGACAAACCATGTTCACTCTGTTCAAGCGTCGATTATATGCTTACATTGCGATTTACATCCTGATTATGGGGGTGGTGACGCTTGTACTTGTGAGCCGTCATCAGACGTTGACGGGCAATTACATCAGCGCCAATGTCCGGGAATTCGACCAGCGGATCGAAAGTTACCAAACGATGCAGCAGAAGATGATCGATAATTATCAACAGCTGTTTCTCAACTCTCCGCAAATCGGTAGCATCATGGAACGGTCGGTGGCGGCAGATTCTGTGGAACAGGCGGCTTTACGGCGTCAATTATTGGAACTCTCCGCCAAACCCTTTAAGACCCTTTCTGAATACGACGTTCGGCTGATGTTTTTCCACCTTCCCGGGGCTATCTCTTTTTTACGGGTGCACGAGCCGCATAAATTCGGAGACCCCCTGGCAAAAAGTCGCCCCCTGATCGTTCATGCGCAAGAGACAAAGAAAAAAATTTCCGCTTTTGAAACGGGCAAGCTTTTCGACGGCTTCCGCACCGTTTACCCCCTTTTCAATGATCGAAAGTTTGTCGGAACGGTTGAAATAGCCTATCCGTTTTCGGCCCTCAAAGCACAGGCCATTCATCAAAAACGGGGCGCGTATACGTTTTTGATCAAGAGGGACATCCAGGAAACGAAAGCAAAACAAAGCGATCTGAAGCGCCATTACGTTTCTTCCCTTTTTGGCGAAGAGTATCTCGAAGACCGTACAGATACTTTATTGATAGGCGCCGAAGGGTTTGAGAAAGGGGAGATCGAAGCGCTGATTCGTTCCAATGGGGAACTCATACGCAAAGCGCTGGCACGGGAGGTGTTGCAGGGGATCAAACTGTATCATCAGGGAGAATATTCGCTCCTGATCCTCAAACCGATCTACGAATTCAACGGAAAACATGCCGCGTATATGGTTGAACTCACCGGGAATCATCCGTTTTTCGAAGACCGTATCCGCGAGTTCGTTTTGATGTGGCTTGGAATCGCCGTATTGTCGGCCCTGTTGATGTGGTATGTATTTCGATATCACCGTTCCACCGTTTTTCTCGAGCAGTATCGCGACGCGATTGAAAAAACGATGATCGTTTCGCGCACCGATCCCAGGGGGATCATTACGTACGTCAACGACCGCTTCGCCGAGGTGAGCGGATACCGTGAAAGCGAGCTGATGAACCGCTCCCATAACATCATCCGCCATCCCGATACCCCTTCGGCGTTGTTCAAAGAGCTCTGGACAACGATCAAAGCGGGAAAAATCTGGAAAGGGGAGATCAAAAACCGGACCAAAGCGGGGGATGCCTATTACGTCAAAAGTACCATCTACCCCCTTGTCGACGAAAACGGCCAGATTGTCGAATACATCGGCTTGCGCGAAGATGTTACCGAACTGGTCGAAGCGGCCAAAAAACTCGAAGATGAAAAACGGCGTTTCGACACTATTTTCCAGCACCAGAAAAGCATCGTCGTTTTTACCGGGAAAGAGGGGGGAATCGAAATGGTCAACCGCCGCTTTTTCGACTATTTCGATTTTCCCGATCTGAACGATTTCCTGACGCGGCACCAATGCGTCTGTGAAATGTTCCTGGAACGCAAAGGGTACATATCGGCTCCTTCGTTCGGAGAATTCTTCGAACGTCTTGTCAAGAGTTCCGAAGAGTTTCGAAAAGTGCTGGTGCGGGACAAACGCGGGGAAGAACGGATTCTCGCGGTTGAATTCGCACCGATTTCCCTGACGGAAAAGGAATACATCATTTTTTCCTATCACGACATTACCGAACTCGACGAGACGCTTCAGCGCGAAGAACAGCTCCGCTTCCAGGCCCAGCGCAGCGAAGCGGCCAAGATGGAGTTCCTGGCCAACATGAGCCATGAGATCCGGACTCCGCTCAACGGAATCATGGGGTTTGCAAAATTGCTCGAAAACGCCCCTCTTGCCGAAGAACAACACCGTCAGGCCAGAATCATCTCTGAACAGAGCAAAACCCTTCTGGGGATCATCAACGATATTCTGGACCTTTCCAAGATCGAAAGCGGGCATCTCGAGCTTGAAAAAGTACTGATCAACCCGTTCGTCGAATTCGAGATGGCTTTTTCCCTGTTCGCCCCCGTGGCACAGGAAAAAGGGATCGATTACAGCGTTGCGCTCGATAGCCGTATCAGCGAATGCATCGGCCTAGACAGCCTTCGGATTAAACAGGTGATGGGCAATCTGATTTCCAATGCGCTGAAGTTTACCCCTTCGGGAGGAAGCATCAGGGTCGAAATCGAACGGATCGGCAAAGGCGAAAGTCCCGATCGCCTCCGTTTCAGCGTTACCGATACGGGAATCGGAATCGCGCCCGAAAAAGTGGCCAGTATCTTTTCGCCGTTCATTCAAGAAGACAGTTCTACCACCCGGCAGTTCGGCGGAACCGGGCTTGGCCTCAGTATCAGTTCGAAACTCGTTTCCCTTTTCGGCGGGGAGTTGAAAGTCCAAAGCGAAAAAGGGAAAGGAAGCCGTTTCTGGTTCGAAATCGACGTGATGGAATGTGACCGAGGATCGGTACTGGCGCTGAACCTTGAAAACACGAAAATCGGGGTGATGGATTCCGATTCGCCGAGCCATCCCCACGTGATCAGCCAGCTCGAGTCGTTCGGAATCGACTATACCCGATGCGACCGCAAAGTCTTGGAAGCGGTGGCCCGGATGGATCGCCGATGCGATGTGCTGATAGCGTTTGACGAAGAGATCGTGCATAGCGTACTGCGCGATTTACCGCAGCAGGTCGGCCGGATCGTGCTGATCGGAACGGCTAAGGGCACTTATCCCGAAACCGTCCACGTCATCTCCGATTACGAGAGCTGCCCTTCAAAGCTCTACAATACGCTCCTCTCCGCCGGCGTAGAAGGGATCTCCCGCGGTGCCGCCGCCGACACCCTCCACAAACAGTGGCCGAATAAACGGGTTTTGGTAGCCGAAGACTACGATGTCAACCGGATGCTGATCGAGGCGTTGCTTAAACTTCACGGGATCGCCCCCGATTTCGTCGACAACGGCAAAGATGCGGTCGAGAAAGTCGGCGCCGTTTCGTACGATCTGGTGCTCATGGACGTCAACATGCCCGAAATGGACGGGATGGAAGCGACCCGTCTCATCCGTCGGCTAAATCGCGACGTTCCCATCGTTGCACTCACCGCCAACGCTCTGGGCGGCGACCGTGAACGCTTCTTGGAAGCGGGGATGAACGAACATCTGACCAAGCCGATCGACGCGGACGACCTCGCGTCGGCGCTTGAACGGTTTTTGGGAGAGGGTGACTCGGGTACGCCCCGGCTTGCCCCGGCGGAGCCGAAAGAGAACATTTATGCCGGTGCGCTGGAGTTTCTCAAACTCCCCAAAGAGATCGTTGTAAAACTTTTCGATGCGTTTTGTTCCAGTGTGCCGGGAAGACTCGATTCGCTGGAACAAGCGGCCGCGCGCAACGATCTCAAAGAGATTGAAGCACAGGCCCACGCGATCAAAGGGGCGGCTGCGAATCTCCATCTTGGGACCATGCGCGACCTTGCGTCACAGCTCGAAAAAAGCGCGCACGATGACACCCCCCTTGAATACGCTATGATTATCGGACAAATGCGTGCCGATTTCGAGAGGGTGTGCAACCTTCACGCGGAGGAACAAACCAAAAAGGGCGTATAAGCCACGACAAGGTACAATGGCCGTTACGATTGCCCCTAGAGGATGACCCGATGATTTTAATGATTGATAATTACGACAGCTTTACCTACAACATCGTCCAGTACTGTCTGGAACTGGGTGCGGATCTGAAAATCATCCGCAACGACGAATTCAGCGTCGAGGAGATCGAAGCGCTTAAACCGGAGAAAATCATCATTTCTCCCGGCCCCGCTACACCCGACGATGCGGGGGTGACGCTCGACGTGATCCGCCATTTCGCCGATAAGGTTCCCATCCTCGGTATCTGCCTTGGGCACCAGAGCATTGCCCAGGCGTTCGGGGGAGAGGTCGTTCGTGCCGAGCGGATGATGCACGGCAAAACGTCCAAGGTGGTGCGGGAAGGGGAGACCCCTATTTTCAACAAACTACCCGAAATGTTCACCGCAACCCGCTACCACTCGCTGATCGTCAAAAAAGAGACGCTTCCCGAAACGATCGTTCCGACGGCGTACAGCGAAGACGACCATGAAATCATGGCGTTGCAGATCAAAGACAAACCCATTTACGGAGTCCAGTTCCATCCCGAATCGATCATGAGCGAATACGGGCACGAGATCATCGACAACTTTTTGAAACTATGAAAACCAAAGCCCTTTTTGCCGTGCTGATCGGGGTCGACCTGATCTTGCTCCTGGCGCAGATACCGGGGCTTTCGATCGGCTATCACGAAGCCAAAATCGTCTACGGGGCTCCTTCTCCTTTGCAGTATTGGCTGCATCTTTCTTTTGCACTTGCGGGTTACAACGACTGGGCGTTACGGCTCCCCATGATCGCACTGCATCTCATGTCGGTCGTATTGCTCTACCAGATAGCCCGATACTACGTCAACCGCGACTCCGACCGGTTATGGATCGTTTTGATCTACGTGTTGCTGCCGGGGGTGATCAGCTCCGCACTCATCGTTGACAATGCGGGATTGGTGATCGTGACGCTTTTCATGTTCGGGTATCTGTACCTTCGGTACGGTTTGTACGCATTGGCCATGTTACCGCTGTTGGTGTGGATCGACCCCGCATTCGCTTATTTGTTTGTTGCGATCGCGCTTTTCGGTATCTATCGTCGGGATGTGCGCTGGAGTCTGTCGGGAATCGTCGCTTTGGGCATTTCACTCTACTTGTACGGGACGGGGATCGGCGGAACGCCCGAAAGCCGTTTCCTGGACATGCTGGGGGTCTATTCAGCCATTTTTTCACCCATCGTCTTTATCTACCTCTTTTACGTTCTCTATCGGCGTTTGATCGCCAAAGAGCGGGATCTGATCTGGATGATCGCCATGAGCGCGTTTGTAATATCGCTTCTCCTCTCCTTCCGCCAAAAAGTAGACGTGCAGAGTTTCGCCCCGTTCCTGTTACTGGCGCTTCCGATGGCGGCACAGACGTTTTTCAAGACCTACCGTGTCCGGCTGCGTGAATTTCGCGGACGCTACCGCCTTTTGTTTTATACCGCTTTTTCGTTGCTGGTTCTCAATGCCCTCGTCGTTTTTTTCAATCAGTGGGCATACCCGATGCTCGACAAACCGAGCCGCCATTTCGCCTATCCCATGCACGTGGCCAAAGAACTCGCCGCAAGCCTGAAACACCGCGGCATTACGTGCATTGAGACAAGTGACGAGAAGTTACAGCTGCGTCTGCGTTTTTACGGAATAACTCAGTGCGATACGTATCGTCTGACGGAGAGTTCGCAAAGCGAATCGGATAAAGTTACGATAAGTTACAAAAATACGCCAGTGTTTGTTGGATATGTTACTAAAGTAAACAAAAATTAGCTTTGTCGTACGAAAAGAGCTGTTTTCTGCCGATGAAATAGACTCCTGGGTGATATAATGCTCCTAAATAGATTTTCGAAGGAGTTGCAATGGCTCAAAGAGCGATTCGTGAATACGACGGTAAAGCAATTTTCTCTAAACATTGGGAGAAATACTTCAGCGGTTTTCACTACGGTTTTAAATCGGTAATGGTAACCAGCGGTGATGAACTGCGTGCAAAAGCACAGGAACACGGTTTTGAATGGCTCAAGCAAGAGCCGCTTGTCGCGAAACCCGATATGCTGTTCGGTAAACGCGGTAAAAATAACCTGGTTCTTTTCAAAACTGCCAAACCGGGCGACGTTACTCTCGACGATGCCGCGAAGTGGATCGATGAGAAAATGTCTCACGACGTTACGTTGCTTTCGGGACAGCATGGCCGTCTGACCCATTTTATCGTAGAGCCGTTCACTCCGCACACTCAGGAACAGGAATATTACATCTCCGCTACCACGGTCGGTGAAGACGATGTTCTGTACATGTCTGCAGAAGGCGGTATGGAGGTCGAAGAGAACTGGGATAAAGTAGTGGAGGTAAAAATCCCCATTACCATGTGCGATGCCGATATGGAACATGCCGTTCGTGCGAACATCCCCTCTGATATCCCGGCGAACAACAAAGAAGCGTTCGCTTCGTTCGCGATTCAGTTTTTCAAATTCTATCGCGACCTGAACTTTGCCTACCTCGAAATCAATCCGATCGTTATGCTCGCCAACAACGAAATGGCGATCCTCGATCTGGTTGCCCGTCTGGACGACACTGCGGGATTCATGATGGGCGATGCATGGTGTGATGCCGAATACCCCACTGCGTTCGGAATGGAAGATCAGTCTCCCGAAGAAAAAGCGATTGCCGAGGCAGACTCGAAATCGGGTGCGTCACTGAAACTGACCGTTCTTAACCCGATGGGGCGCATCTGGACGATGGTTGCAGGTGGGGGTGCATCGGTCGTTTACGCCGACACCATCGCCGACCTTTCCGGAAACGTTGCCGATCTGGCCAACTACGGTGAATACTCCGGAGGACCGACAACGGGCGAGACCAAATTCTACGCCGATACGGTCCTTGATCTGATGACCCGTCACAAAGACCCCAAAGGGCGTGACAAAATTCTTATCATCGGCGGGGCGATCGCGAACTTCACCGACGTTGCCAAAACGTTCACGGGGATTATCCAGTCGTTCGAAACGTATGCTGATCGGATGAAAGAACACAACACGCGTATCTACGTTCGCCGCGGCGGACCGAACTACGAAAAAGGTCTCAAAGACATTAAAGAAGCGGCAGACCGCCTCGGACTGTATATCGAAGTATACGGACCGGAAACACACGTAACCGACATCGTGCGCATGGCGCTTGAGAAGTAAGGAGAAAAAGATGGGTGCTCTATTTACCAAAGATACACAGGCGATTTTTTGGAACAACAACGCAAGCGCGATCCAGCGTATGCTCGATTATGACTATGTCATCAACCGTGCGAAACCTTCCGTAGCCGCAATCGTCGCTCCTACGTCAGGGAATAAATTCGAGAAATTTTTCTACGGTCCCGAAGAGATCATGGTCCCCGTATTCCGCAACACCAAAGATGCGGCGGCGGCATTCCCCAATGCGGACGTTCTGCTGAACTTCGCGTCATTCCGTACGGCATACGACGTTACGATGGAAGCGCTCGAACTCAATGGGCAGTTCAAAACGATCATGGTTACCGCGGAAGGGATCCCAGAGCGTATGGCGCGTAAAATGAACGTAGCGGCGCGCGAAGCGGGCGTTATCGTTATCGGCCCTGCAACGGTCGGCGGTATTGCTCCGGGTGCATTCAAAATCGCAAACGTCGGCGGAACGATCGAGAACATTATCAACTCGAAACTCCACCGTGCCGGTTCGTGTGGACTCGTTACCCGTTCAGGCGGTCTTTTCAACGAGCTTTCCAACATCATCAGCATCAACGCTGACGGTATTGCCGAAGGGGTAGCGATCGGCGGTGACCGTTTCGTCGGATCGGTTTTTATCGATAACCTCCTTCGCATGGAGAACAACCCGCAGGTCAAATATATGGTTCTGCTCGGGGAAGTCGGCGGTACCGAAGAGTACAAAGTGATCGAGGCGGTCAAATCGGGCAAAATCAAAAAACCGATCATCGCATGGTGTATCGGTACGATTGCCAAACATTTCAGCTCGGGCGTACAGTTCGGTCACGCGGGTGCTTCGGCGAACGCGGATGCCGAAACGGCGGCGGCGAAAAACGCGGCAATGGCCGAAGCGGGCATTTACGTCCCTGCGAGCTTCAACGACCTTCCGGCAAAAATTGCCGAGGTTTACGGCAAACTCCGCGCAGAGGGCGTGATCGGCGAAATCGAAGAGCCAGAACTCCGCACGGTTCCCAAAGTACGCCGTAAAAAAGAGTTCATCTGTACGATTTCGGATGACCGCGGTGACGAAGCGACCTATGCCGGCTATCCGATCAGCTCGGTAGCGACTCCGGAAACGGGATTCGGAATCGGGGATGTCATTTCGCTCCTCTGGTTCAAAAAACGGTATCCGAAATGGGCTACCGATTATCTTGAAACGGTTCTCAAAACCGTTGCCGATCACGGTCCTGCGGTTTCGGGCGCGCACAATGCCAAAGTTACCGCCCGTGCCGGTAAAGACGTTATCAGCTCGCTCGTAACGGGTCTGTTGACGATCGGACCCCGCTTCGGCGGCGCGATCGACGATGCGGCGAAATATTTCAAATACGCCAACGACCGCGGCATGAGCCCGGCCGAATTCATCGATTACATGAAAAAAGAGGGGAAAACGATCTCCGGTATCGGTCACCGTATCAAATCGGTTCGTAACCCTGACCTGCGTGTATCGGGTCTGAAAAAATACGCGGCGGAGCACTTCCCTGCAACGCCGTTGCTCGATTTTGCGCTCGAAGTCGAAAAACTGACGACGTCGAAAAAAGACAACCTGATCCTCAACGTCGACGGCACCATCGGTATTTTGATGGTCGACATGTGGCGTGCCCTCGGGTATAGCGAGGATGAGATCGACGGTTTCATCGAAGCCGGTGCCCTTAACGCCTTCTTCGTCGTGGGACGTTCGATCGGATTTATCGGTCACATTCTTGATGAAAAACGCCTCGGAATGCCGATGTATCGCCATCCGACGGATGACATTCTCTACAACGTCGAACTCGCTGACGAAATTTAAACCGTTTCTCTCCCCCTCCCGGGGGGAATTTTTATCCTTTTTTCTTCCTTCTTTCATACTTAGGCTATAATCGTTTATCAGCAATTTTTGTTTTTTCAAGGTAATTCGTATGAAACGATCCGCTTTTTCACTGTTGGAACTCATTTTTGTCATTGTCGTAATCGGCATATTGGCCGCACTGTCAATTCCCAACATGAACTATTCCCCGATTCAACAGCTGGGAGAACAGGTTGCGTCCCATATCCGCTACACGCAGCATCTGGCGATGAGTGATGATAAATACGATCCGAACGATGAGACCTGGTACCGTGAAAAATGGCAGATCCGTTTTCGAAGACTGATGAATGAAAACGGTTACGTCGTTTTTTCCGATGCGGACCAGAATAGAAATACGGATACGGCCGAGATTGCAATCGATCCCTTAAGTGGAGAAAGGATGAACGGATTCGATCGCTTTGAAGCCGGCAACCTGACGGCATCATACGGAATTTTGGGGACAAACCTGGGAGTCGAGCAAAGCTGCTTCACTGCGGACAACACGCTTGTTACGGCAAACGAGGGGGTCTTTGCGTTCGATCATCTCGGCCGTCCTTACAGCGGCGTGAGCAATGCGGGTTCAGACGACCAGTACCGTTTGGCGGCGGACTGCAACCTGACGCTGACCGACGTGAACGGCAATCGTGCGATCATCACGGTGCGTGCGGAAACGGGATCGGTTTCAGTCACCTATCCATAATAAAGGGAAAAGCCTATTTTTCCCAAATTCGTCCTATTTTTGAAAATTCTTTTGGAAATCACTTGACTTCTTTGGATATTTTTCCTATAATTCCCGTCCACAAACGCTGAGAGGCCTTGAGTTAAGG